>JAKSPQ010000099.1 GCA_024404665.1 Clostridia bacterium | reverse complement strand
CCGAAAAATAGCATTGCGAGAAAGCCGAAGAGATTGAGATGCTTCATGGGGTTGAGCGTCAGTCTTCCGAGAGTTTCGGCAGTCGGGTCTCCGAGCTTTTTCGCGGCCCATGCGTGGGCGTATTCGTGAACGGTTAGGGAGAGAATTACAATCGGAAGAGTCAGAAGCAGCTGAATCAGCGTGCCTCTGAGATCTCCTCCGTTAAGAAGGGAACCGAGCATATCGTTTTTCCTTTCGCTTTGTCAGGAGATGCCCATAGCGTCAGCGAGGATTCTCCGCAGCTCCTCGCGCCCCTCGCCGCTCTTTGAGGAGAAGGGAATGATGGGCGTATCTGCGGGGATGAGCTCGCAGGAGCGGAGCTTATCGAGCGCAATGGTGCGGTTTGTCTTGTTCGGCTTGTCGGCTTTTGAGGCTACTACGATGAATTTTATCCCGGTTCTTACGAGATAATCAATCATCATAAGGTCGTCTTTCGTGGGACCGACCTCGATGTCGACGAGCTGAACCGCTATTTTCAGAAGATCGATGTTTTTGTTTTTGGTAAAGAAGCCGTCGGTGAGCTCCGACCATTGCCTCTGGCTGTCTCCCGAGCGCTTTGCGAAGCCGTAGCCGGGGAGATCGACGAAAACAGCCTTGTTATCCACCCGGTAGAAGTTGACGGTGACGGTCTTTCCGGGTGTGGAGGATACTCTGGCAAGCGATTTGCGTCCGAGGAGGCAGTTTATGAGAGAGCTTTTTCCAACGTTGGAGCGTCCCGAAAAAACGGCCTGGGGAAGAGGGAGCGCGGGAAACTGCTTAATCTGGCCGGCGCTAATCAGGAGGTCGGAATTCGGATAGTTGACAGCCATGATTTCAGACCGTCCTTATTTCCGCGTTCGGACCGCAGGCGGGGATGATAACGGTTTCGGGAGCTGCCGCTTTTTCAGGCTTCGCGGGAAGCGCCAGCGCCTCCGCAAGCACCTCCTCCGCACGGCGGCAGGGAACAAAGCGGATGCCGGCCTTTACCTCGGGGTCTACCTCGTCCATATTGTTCATGTTCTCGGCAGGAAGTATTACCGTGCGCACTCCTGCGGCATAGGCCGCCATCGTCTTTTCGCGGAGACCGCCGATGGCGAGTACTCTGCCGGTAATCGTGACTTCTCCGGTCATGGCGACATCGGCCTTAACCGGAATGCCGGAGAGGGCGCTGACCATGGCGGTTACCATCGTGACGCCGGCGGAGGGACCGTCCTTGGGAACCGCTCCCTCGGGAATGTGTATGTGAATGTCTTTGGTTCTGTAAAAGTCCGGAGCTATGCCGTAATCGGCAGCGATTTTGCGTACGAAGGTAAGCGCAGCTCTGGCAGATTCCTTCATGACATCGCCGAGCTGACCCGTCAGCTCGAGCTTGCCCGTGCCCTCGAGCACGGCGGTTTCGATTTTGAGAAGGTCGCCCCCGGCCTGCGTGTATGCGAGACCGTTGACAACGCCGACGAGATCCTCGTCGCCGATTTTTTCGGGGGCGATCATTCGTCCGCCGAGATAGCCGGCGAGATCCGCCTCGCCGACGGTGATTTTCTTGGTCTCGCCGTCGGATTCGAGAATCCTTCTTGCGGCCTTGCGGCAGACGGAGGCTATTTCTCTCTCGAGATTTCTGACTCCGGCCTCCCTGGTATACTGATCGATGACGGCGTATACGGCATCATCCGTGATCTTCAGGTTCCTCTTTGTGAGTCCGTGGCGCTTCATCTGCTTGGGAATCAGATGATTCTTTGCGATTGAGAGCTTTTCGCGTCTCGTATAACCGTTGAGCTCAATGACCTCCATTCTGTCAAGCAGAGGCTTCGGTATGGTTTCGGTCGTATTGGCAGTGGTGATGAAGAAGCAGTTCGAAAGGTCAAAGGGATATTCGACGAAATGATCGCGGAAGGTTTTGTTCTGTTCGGGGTCTAGCACCTCGAGCATCGCCGATGCGGGATCTCCGCGGCTGTCGGACGTGAGCTTGTCGATTTCGTCTAGAAGCATGAGCGGGTTGGATACGCCAACCTGCTTCAGAGCGGCGATGATTCTGCCGGGCATGGCGGCGACGTAGGTTTTTCTGTGTCCGCGGATGTCTGCCTCATCGTGAATTCCGCCCAGGGATACTCTCACGTATTTGCGGTTCATGGCACGGGCCATGGAAGCTGCGATGGAGGTTTTTCCGGTGCCGGGAGGGCCCACAAGGCATATAATCTGGTTCTTAAGCTCGGGATTCAGCTGCTTTACGGCAAGAAATTCGAGGATTCTTTCCTTGACCTTGGTAAGACCGTCGTGGTCCTCGTTGAGTATTTTTTCGGCGGCCGCCACATTTACGCGGTCCTTAGTGAAATTGCACCACGGAATCTCCAGAACCTCCTCGATCCAGTTGCGGGACACGGTAGCTTCAGCGGAGCCGTAGGGCGTCTTCATCAGGCGGTCGTTCTCCTTCATGAGCTTTTCCTTCAGCTCGTCGGGAAGCATGGAATGGGTGATTCTGTCGGCGAAATCGTCGGGATCCTGGCCATCACCGAGCTCGTCCTCGATGACCTTCATCTGCTCGCGCAGGAAGTAATCGCGCTGGTTCTTGCTCATCTGCTCGGAGGTTTTTCCGTGAATTTCCTTTTCGAGCTCAAGAAGCTCGCATTCGGCGTTCATGACGCTTATGAGAAGAGCGGCTCTCTGAAGCGCATAGTATTCATCCAGAATCAGCTGCTTGTCGGCACTCTTTACGAGAACCGAGGAGGCGATGAAATCCGAGAGAAGTCCGGGATCCTTTATGTTCTTGGCAGCGAGCCTCAGAGGCTCGGTGGGGAAGTGCAGGAAGCCCAGCATTCTTTCGAGAGCCTCGTTGATCTCTCTGCAGTATGCTTCGCCTCTGACTCCGCCGTTGTCTTCCAGAATCATTTCCGTTGCGATACAGTCGGCGGTAATCAGCTTGCCTTTCTTTTTATATTCGATTACGGTGGCTCTTGAACGGCATTCGCATATGTAGCGGACGTTTCCTGCGTCCTTGTTCTTGACTGACTGTCTTATTCTGACGACTGTTCCGACGGAGGCCAGGGCTTCGGTTGAAGGGGATTCTCCGTTGTCGTCCGTTATATAGACCAGAAGAGCCATACGGTCGTCGCCTGCCGCGGCTTCGCCTCCTGCGATTGCGACGGAATCGTTGGATTCGAAATCAATCGGCACCGAGGGAAACGCTACGGCGTCGTGAAGCGGTATTACGGGCAGGGTCATCTGTTCTGCTTTTTCGGTATAGCGGGGCATTTATTGATTTCCTTTCGGGATAATACTTTTAATAAAGGTTATATATAATAAATTACACGTATAAAATCCAAATGAAATCTGTTAAAAACAGCATGGTTTTATGGTTTTTAAACGATTTCTGTTAATTGATAAACGGAATCTCACGGATTCTGCTGTCCAAAGTCCTTGTGACGCCGGAGTGACCAGCCGGAGAATGAGCATGGGAATCGGAGTCTGCAGATATAAAGACAGATAATTTGCGTTGCTCCGGATTATTTTAATCGATTGCGAATACAACCTCTTTATTTATTATTATACATCATATATTATACCAAAAATTGCAACAAAAATCAAGAAAAAAGGGTGACGATTTGCAGTAGATTGAAAAAATATCAGCCACAATTCAAAAGCAGGGATTTGTTCCTTATTAAACATAACATTCCAACCGCTCACAAGCTCCTCACGCGTGTGTACGCGCACGTGGACTGCGTCCCAAAATTGACACCGGGTGTATAATGGTCGTATGGGTACAAAAGAAAGGAAAAATGGAAAAATGGCCAAATGCATGCACATATTCATGCAACAAGCCGAATGAAATACGAGGCAATCCTTGAAAACAGCCGGGATTTCAAGGTGGTGAATATGTGCAGATACTTAGGCGTAAGGCCACAGAACTATTACCGGTGGAAAAGAAACAGAAGGAAAGCAATAGAAAAGAGTATCGCCATGCTGCCCTTACGATAATGCATGCGTGGAGAGTTTATTGCCACAGCAAAAAAAAGAATTGATATATCTCTAAAATGCAATTTTTTAAAACATGCTGAAAAAAACAGAGACGAAAGCCGGATAGGCGATCGTCTCTGTTTTTTAATATATGACGTCAGGAGCATCAGCGTTCGTCAAACTTCATTTTGAATCTCGGGAATCCGTCGGCAAAGCCCACGAATACCGTGGCGGTATACTTTTTTCCTGTCCTCGCCGAAACGAGATCCGTGAATCTTATGCCGCTTCCCGAAACGAAGACCTTTACAAGTTCGTCGTTCAGAGGCTTTCCGATTTTCTCAAAATAACGTTCGTTTCTGTCGAGTGCCACGGGACAGTCCGGATTTCCGCAAAACCAGGAGCGCTTTCCGGAGAGTATATCACCGCCGCATCTGCCGCATTTGCAGAGCACGGGATACGTTTCGCCCTCGGGAACATTTTCTTTCTTTCGCGGCGTTTTCGGGGTGAAATCTCTCTGAGCGTCGGGCTTTTGGTTGGCTCCCGCGCAGATTGATTTCAGGTCTCCTATCGCTTCCTCGACGACATCGCCGGTTTTTTTGCCGCCCTTGTACACCTGCTTCAGGGATTTCGAGAGGTTCAGGGTGCGGTCCTTTGCCATGTTTATTCCGAGCGATGCGAGCGAGTCGACGTAAAACTCGCCGTCCGGAGTGATTCCGTATCTGTTTTTGGAGAGTGTGATGTATTTGCTCTTTATGGCGGCGTCGATGAGACCGGCTCTCGTGGCCTCGGTGCCGAGCTCCACCTCGGAGATGACGTCCATGGCCTCCTCGTCGTCCTTCAGCTCCTTCTTTTCGCCGGCGGAGTAGGGATTCTTGAGATATGCGTTCAGCGAATCGGCAGTGTAGTGCGGGGGAGGCTCGGTTTCCTTTTCTCCCGGCATGAAGCACGGGACGATTTTCTGACCCTTTTCGAGGGGAGGAAGCTCAGCCGATTTTTTCTTCGGAGGCTCGTAAACGGTGTAGCCCCGGGTGATTACTATATCACCGGTAAGCGTGAAGCTCTCAAAGCCGTTGTCGATGACAAGAGCGGTTCTGTCGACCGTATATTCCTCCGAGCAGAAAACAGAGCAGAAGCGCTTGAATACCATGGAATAAAGCTTCTTTTCGTCCTCCGGCAAAGCGTTCACGTCCGGAATTTTGTAGGTCGGAGTAAGTCCCGAGTGGGACTCTATCTTCGAATCGTCGAAGATGTTTTTGCTGTCCCTGAATGCGACGTTCCCGAAATGCGAGGGATACTGCCTGTGAATGGCATCGATGATGTCCTTCGCTTTTTTCTTTTCTGCCACCGCCATGTACTGCGAATTCGTTCTGGGGTAGGATACGTAGCCCGCCTCATAGAGCTTCTGGAGAACGTCGAGGACTTTTTTGGGCTGGAATTTATACGCCTTGCCGGCCTCGCCCTGAAGGTCGGAGAGTGCGAAAAGGCGCGGACGCGGGAGATTTTTACGCTCGGTTTTCTTTTCCTTTACTACTGTTTCTGCGGAGTTGTACTTGTCGCAGAGAGCTTTGCACTCCTCAGGAGTTTCAAATTTCTTTTTGGACGAAAGTTTGACTCCGTCCCTGTCGTGCATTGGGACGAAATACTTTTCCGGGACAAAGTCCCTGATGGCTCTTTCACGCTCGCATATCGCCGTCACTATGGGGGACGTTACCCGCCCGACCCTCAGGAGCTTGCCGGACTTCACCGTCGCCATACGGGTGAGATTTATACCGTAGAGCCAGTCTATAAAGGTTCTGGCGTAGCCCTCCTCGGCAAGGTTGTCGTAATCTGAGTCGCTCTTCATCGCGGCTAGCTCATCGGCAATGGTTTTAGGGGTCTGATCCGGCATCCAAAGCCTGAAAACAGGCTTTTTACAGGCTGCGGCTGTGATAATATTGCGGATTATGATTTCGCCCTCGCGGTCAGAGTCTCCTGCGTTTACCACGGAGGCTACATCGTCTCTCGCCATAAGCTCCTTCAGCATTCTGAACTGGGCCCTGACTCCGGAGTCCCCCTGAAGCTTGTATTCAAAGCTTTCGGGTATAATCGGAAGGACGGGCGTCGTCCAGCTTTTGAGCGCGGGATCGTAGTCCTCTGCGTCCTTCAGCTCGAGCAGATGACCGAACGCGCTTGATACGATATAGCTTTGACTCTCGAAATATCCGCTTCTTGTTTTTGCATTATATGAAACCCAGGATGGCTTGGGCGTGATTGCGGCAACTATGTTTTTTGCCAGTGACGGCTTTTCTGCGATTATCAGGATTTTTGACATTATTCCTCCGGAAGAAAAAACGGGTAATCGGCTTTCGGACTGCTCCTTCGCACCGACCGTACGCAAAAACGTACCTGCAGACAAAAGGACCGCGGGACAGAGCCTGAGTCCGCTTTACACGGGTAATTATACCACAGCCTCGGGTTCTTGTCAATTCAAATATCGGCGGAGGGAGGGGCTGCCTGAAAGGAAAATGTAAGAGACGAGGAAATGACCGCCTGAAGGATACAGACGTCTCCGAATGAGCGTATGAACGTCTCGGAACCGAAAGACTTTGGGACGGTTACGTTTTTCTTGACAAAAAAAGTGTTTAATAGTATAATTATATATTATAAATTTTATTATTAGACGGATGCGGAAAAAACGCCTCCCGAA
This sequence comes from Clostridia bacterium, assembly GCA_024404665.1. Classification (GTDB taxonomy): domain Bacteria; phylum Bacillota; class Clostridia; order Oscillospirales; family CAG-272; genus CAG-390. The sequence continues at coordinate 2,433 of JAKSPQ010000099.1, read as the reverse complement.
GGATGTGATTCAATGTCTCTCAAAGGAACCCCCACAGCGGATAAAAAATATCTTACCGAGCTTCACTGCCATACCATGGACGTATCGAAATGCGGAAAGGCGACTGCGGAGGAAACCGTTGATTTTTATCTCGGACACGGCTATACCACCGTCGTTCTGACCAATCATCTCAATCCGAATACCTTCAAAAATCCCCGCTTCGGAGATCAGTCGGCCTGGTCCTGGGACGAAAAGGTCGATTTCTTCATCGTCGGATTCGAAAAAATGAAGGCTGCCGCCGCCGGAAGGCTGAATATTCTTCTCGGCTGCGAATACAGATCGAATCACGGCCCCAGCGACTACCAGATATACGGTATCACGGAGGAATTCATGAGAGCCCATCCGGAGCTTCAGGAGCTTGAAGTCAAGGAGGTCTCAAAGCTTGTGAGAAAAGAGGGAATGCTTTTTATTCAGGCCCATCCGTTCAGGGACGGCATGTATATCACAAAGCCCGAAAGACTCGACGGCATTGAGGTCTGGAACGGCAATATGAACAAGGACAACAGAAACGACATCGCCGAAATGTGGGCCGAAAGATACGGGCTCATAAAGGTTTCGGGAACCGATTTCCACGCGGTAAAGCCCGGAAAGATGCCTGTGGGCATAGTGACGGATCACCCGATAGAAACAAACGCGCAGCTTATCGAGACGCTGCGCGGCGGAAATTACGAAATACTCAGAAACAGACGTCTCGAGGACGGAATAACGGAGGAACTGATATGAAAATAGAATTTCTGGGCACCGGCGCCGCGGATTATCCCCGCGACAGGAGCGGCGACAACGGCACGCCGTTTTATATGAGAAGATACTCGTCCGCGCTTGTCGGCGACAGCCTCCTCATCGATCCGGGACCGCATATTTACGATTACGAGGAAAAGCTCGGACGTCCGGGAATGTTCCGCGGAGTCACCGACATCATCCTCACCCACTCCCACGGAGACCATTACGACCCGAAAAACGTGATAAGGCTCTGCGAAGAAGCAGGCCGCACCGTCCGCTTTTATGCCGATGAGCACGCCTTCGCAAAGCTCGGCGGGGCAGCCGTCCCGAACCTTGAAACCGTACCCGTAAAGGCGGCTGTGCCGTTTGAAATTCCGGGCTACGGCATAATGCCCTGCCGCTCGAATCACGACCTTTTCTTCACCGGCGAGCAGACGCTGAACTACATAGTGACGGAGACGCAGTCCGGCAGATCCTTCTTCTACGGAGCGGACTCCGGCTGGATAGTGTACGATACCTGGCTTCTAATAAAGAAGGCAAAGCCCAATGCAATGATTTTCGAGGCGACCCTCGGAGACAAATTCCCCGGAGACGACAGAATATTCGGACATACGTCGATACCCATGATAGAAATCATGATGCAGACGGTCCGCGCCCAGCACGGTACCGCGGACGACTGCAGGTATTACACGACTCACATGGCCCGCACTCTCCACGGAACCCATGAGGAAACGGCGGCGGCTCTGGCACCGATCGGAGCGGTTCCCGCCTACGACGGCATGATAATCGAAATCTGACCCCGGAAAACAAATAACCGTGATAAAATTTTAAAATATATACCCGAAAGGATCCGAAAGTTATGGAAAAAATCCGCGTAACAATCTGGAACGAATTCAGACACGAAAAGACCAACGAGCAGGCAAAAGCCCTGTATCCCAACGGCATGCACGCCACTATCGGCGAATATCTTTCTCAGTATCCCGAAATCGAAGTAACTCTCGCCGCCCTCGACGACCCCTTCCAGGGACTTCCCGACGAGGTTCTCGACAACACCGACGTCCTCATCTGGTGGGGACATATGTTCCACGGCGAGGTTGACGACGCCCTCGTGACAAAGATTCAGCGCAGAGTATATATGGGCAAGATGGGCTTCATCGGCCTTCACTCCGCGCATCACTCCAAGCCCTTCCGCGCCATCGTCGGCACCATGGGCAATCTTACCTGGGGACGCAACCAGAAGGAAATCATGTGGAACCTTCTTCCCACGCACCCCATTGCCGAGGGAATTCCCCAGAGCTTCTACATCTCCGACGAAGAGCTTTACGCAGAGCCCTTCTTCGTGCCGCAGCCCGACGAGCTCATCTTCGGCAGCTGGTATGAGGACGGTTACATTTTCCGCGCGGGCATGACCTTCCTCCGCGATGCCGGACGTATTTTCTATTTCCAGCCCGGACACGAAACCTGCCCCTCCTTCCACAACCCGAACGTTCTCCGCGTTATCTACAACGCAGTAAAGTGGGCCGCTCCCTCCGTTCCCGGATATGAGTATAAGGACCACTGCCCGCACGTGATTTCTTCTGAGGAATATGCCGCCAAGCAGGAGGCCGGCAAGCTCAAATCCAATATGTACGTCACCGTCAAGGAGTCTATCGGATACGGAAAATGCTCCGCTCC
>JAKSPQ010000098.1 GCA_024404665.1 Clostridia bacterium | reverse complement strand
TGGGCCGCGTAATAGCTCGAAGACCCGACTGCCGATACTCTCGGAAGACTGACGCGCAACCCCATGAAGCATCTCAATCTCTTCGGCTTTCTCGCAATGCTATTTTTCGGCATCGGATGGGCAAATCCCGTTCCGATCAACACGAGAAACTTTAAAAAGCCACGCCGCGACATGGCGCTGAGCGCCGCGGCAGGTCCCTTATCCAACCTCCTAATGGGCGTTCTTTTCGCTCTGCTATACGAAATTACGTATTCCGTAGCTTCCGTTATTCCCGTTACGTCGGAAAGCACTGCTAACGTACTCAGCGTTCTTCTGCTTTTCCTCATGCTCGGAAGTCACCTGAACGTATTCCTTGCCGTTTTCAATCTTCTCCCCATTCCCCCGTTCGACGGCTCCAGACTCTTCTATATCTTTCTCCCGACCAAGCTCTATTTCAGGGTTATGAAATACGAAAGATACATTATGATGGGTATTCTGGGACTTCTTCTCGTGGAATCCTGGGTTCTCGGGGGAAGAGGCATTATGCTCGGCGGAATATCCTGGCTTGCAAATTTCATCCATAACGGCATATACTATCTTCTCGGGCTCATCCCCTTCTTCAGGGCATGATTCCGTGAAGGAGCGAGACGGCGCTTATACCGACAAATACTCCGTATCCGGAGTATTATCCGGAAATACACCATCCCGCAAGGCTTTCTCACATGCCTGAAGAAACAACGTTACCTGCCGGCGCAGCGCCGACATACAAGCTCGAAAAATTCGAGGGACCTCTCGATCTTCTGCTCTCACTTGTTCAGAAAAACAAAATGAACATAGGAGACATACAGATTTCGGTCATCTGCGAGCAGTACATCGAATATATCGAAAAGGCTGCCGAGCTCAACCTCGAGCTGGCGGTGGAATTTCTGGTTATGGCCTCCGACCTTATGCTGATAAAGAGCCGTATGCTTCTCCCCCGCGAGGAGGAAGAGGCCGAAGACCCGAGAGCGGGTCTTCAGGAGGCTCTCGCAAGACTGCAGGCAGCAAAGAAGGCGGCCGTCATCCTAGGCGGGCTTTACGAAAAATACCGCGGAAGAATGGAAAAGGAGCCGGAGGACATATCTCCGGACAGAACCTTCGTTGCTGAAAACCAGGATGCCCAAAAGCTTTATGAAAAAATGCGCGTGATGATATCGGAATTCCGCGCTGCGGACGCAAAAATAGCGGACAGACTCGTAAAGCCGCTCGTTGCGCGTCCCATAGTATCCGTAGAACTCAAAATTCTCGGAATCATGAAGCATTTCGAAAAGGGAAAAAGCACCCGTTCGACTCTGGGAGCACTGCTTGAGGACGCCGAAAACCGTCCGGAGCTTGTTGCGATTTTCATAGGCGTTCTTGAGCTGATAAAGATGAAGAGACTGCTGATTGTCGAGGATCCGGACGATTTTGACAACCTGAAGGGTCCGGGAACCGTTTTCGAGGTGAATCCGGACTTTGAGGACGACATGACCGAGGGTCTCGTAACCGATGATTACAGCCAGGAAAAAGAAGAAGACAAAACCGGCAGAGAGGTAAAGAAAAATGGAAGGTCTTGAACAGCTGACCGAGATCAAAAAGATCGAGGGCGCGATAGAGGCAATACTGTTTGCCGCGGGACATCCCGTGGAATATAAAAAAATAGCCGAAACTCTGCAGATGACGCCGCGCGACGCACGGCGGATTACGGAGCATATGGCCGATGCGAGAAACGCGGATGAAACAGGCGGAATCATGATGCTCCTCTTCGACGATTCCTGCCAGCTCTGCACGAGAGAAAGCTATCTCCCCTACATCCGTGAGGCTCTCGGAATAAAGCGCGGCGGAAATCTTTCGGGCTCGGTTCTCGAGGCGCTCGCCGTCATCGCTTACAATCAGCCGGTTACCAGATCCTTTGTGGACACCGTCAGAGGAGTCGACTCCGCATATGCCGTCGGTTCCCTGCTCGACAAGGAGCTCATAGCAGCCGTCGGCAGACTTGACGCTCCAGGCAGACCGATGCTGTACGGAACGACCTCCAAATTTCTCAGAGTATTCGGACTGTCCGATCTCTCCGAGCTTCCGGAGGCGGGCTCGGTAGAGGCCGCGATAGCTTCGCTTACAGCGGAGGCAGGCGCTTCCGATACGGCAGGAATCGAACAGCCGATCGAATTCGAAGGCAGCGGCGAAACGGCCCCTGAGGCAGACGGTGAAGTCCCTGCCGACGCCGGAAACGGCGGAGAACAGTGACCGCCCTGTATATAATCGGCGGAATTCTGCTGTTCTTTTTCCTCATCGGTATGATCCGGGCAGAGGTTGTCATATCCTACGCCGAGGAATTCGGACTTACGGTCCGGATTGCCGGAATACCGATCAGAATCCTTCCGACAAGTCCGAAAAAAGACAGGCTGAAGGATTACACGCCGGCCGCGATGGAAAAGAAACGCAAAAAAGCCGAGAAAAAAGAAAAGAGCAAGGCCGAAAAGAAGGCAAAAAAAGAACGAAAAAAAGAAAAAGACAAGCAGAAAAAGGCAGAAGCCGAAAAAGCCGGCAAAGCCAAAAAGAAGACTTCGTTAAAGGACATCGAGAAAATAATCAGGCTCATCACATCGGTGGTAAAAACAGCCGTAACACGCTTCGCGAAATCCCTGAGAATCCGCGTGGCAAGGCTTCATGTGGGAGTGGCTACCGGGGATGCGGCACAGACCGCGGTCATGTACGGAGCCGTCACCCAGGCGGTAAGCTACCTTGCCTATCTCCTTGACTCGACATCCACTCTCAGATATCCCGCCAAATCCGATGTCAGCATTTACGCGGACTTCCTTTCAGAAAAGCCCGTGCTCGACATAGAAATCGGACTCTCCATCTGCGTATGGCAGGTGTTCGACCTGCTTTTCCGCAGCGCAGGCGCAGCAATCCGGGAGCTTATAAAATCCTAAACACCTGCTGAAAAGCAAATTCAGGCTGAAAACAGACTGAAATAAAAAGCTGAAGCCAATTAGTTTACGAAACTTATAAAACCGAAATTTAAAGCCGAGGCTAAAACTGTTCCGAAGCTGAAAACCGAAATTAAAGGCTGAAGCCAATACTGTTCCTAAGCTGAAACCCGAAATTAAAGGCTGAAGCCAATACTGTTCCGAAGCTGAAGGATGCAAGCCGGAGCCGAAGAAAAAAATACCGAAAAATAAAATCCGAAAGGAAAACAAATAAAATGGCAGCAGACAACAAAATCCAGGAAATACTCTCATCCTCTCTCGAGAGCATCCGTTCGCTCGTTGACGCAAACACCGTCATCGGCACCCCCATCAACACTCCCTCCGGAACCGTAATCATCCCGGTTTCCAAGATTTCCATGGGAATGGCCTCCGGCGGCATCGATTATGCCGGAAAGAATGAGGAAGCCGTAAAATCCAAGCTTCAGAATTTCGGCGGAGGCGGCGGAACCGGTCTCTCCGTAGTACCCGTAGGCTTTCTCGTCGTATCGGCAGACGGCCGCGTCGAAATGATCAATGTAGGCATGGATCAGCCCTCCGGCCCCATCGAGCAGGTTGCGGATGTCATCGAGCGTTCTCCCGACATTCTTGCGAAAATCAAAGGCATTTTCGGCAAAAAGAAGAACGAAGTAGCCGATGTCGAAAAGGAATCCGCGCCCGAGGAAGAGGAAAAGAAAACCAGATAATGGCCGAAAAAATCCGTCTGCAAAAATATTTCTCCGATGCCGGCATTATGTCGAGACGCGCCGCGGAGCGCGAAATCGAGGCCGGCAACGTAAAGGTCAACGGAGTACCGGCACATATCGGCGATTCCGTCACGCCCGGCACAGACAAGGTGGTCTGGAACGGACGCGGAATTACTCCGGCATACGGTCTGAAGACCGTGGTGGCCTTAAACAAGCCCCGTGGTTACGTATGCACCGCCAGTGATGAGAAGGGCCGGAAAAACGTCACGGAGCTCGTAGCGGCAGAGGGCAAGCGTCTGTATCCAATAGGCCGTCTCGACATGGCCTCAGAGGGTCTGATTCTTCTCACCGACGACGGTGAGCTCGCAAATCTTCTTACTCATCCGAAGCACTGCGTGCCCAAGGTCTACAGAGTTTCCGTAAAGGGCACCGTTGACGAGAAGGCGCTCTCCGTTCTCCGCTCACCGCTTCTTCTCGAGGGAGAGGAGCGCCCCATAGAGCCCGTATCCGTCACGCTTCTCGAGGAAGGCGGAGAGCATCGCGGGGCAAAGCTTGAAATGGTTCTCTATGAGGGCCGCAACCGTCAGATAAGAAAAATGTGCGAGGCCGCCCGTCTCGAGGTTGCAAGACTCCGCAGAATCCGCATCGGAAACATTTCCGTAAACGGCATCGCACCCGGAACTTACCGCAAGCTCGGCGAAGAAGAAATCGCCATTCTCAGAAAATGGGCAAAGAGCGGCATCCCGGGCACCGAATTCTCCGACGGCACATACATCATCGAAAAATAAGGAGACGGCAAGTTAAGTACTTTCTTTTTCGTCTCAGCACTGCACAAGAGCAGAATACCGCCGGATGACGGCGGAATAATCACAAAGGAATCATATTATTATGAGCAATCTGAACGTTGTTTGCCTTGATATGGAAGGCGTGCTCGTACCCGAAATCTGGATAGCTTTTGCCGATGCATCAGACAACACCGAGCTCAGAAGAACCACCCGCGATGAGCCCGATTACGACAAGCTTATGAAATACAGAATCGGTATTCTCAAAGAGCACGGCCTCGGACTTACCGATATTCAGAATACCATCGCCAAAATAGACCCTTTCTGCGGAGCCAAGGAATTTCTTGACGCCCTGAGAGCCGAAACACAGGTTATTATTCTGTCGGACACCTTTACTCAGTTCGCTTCGCCTCTGATGAAGAAGCTCGGCTGGCCCACCATTTTCTGCAATACCCTTGAAGTGGCTCCTGACGGGGAAATCACGGGATACAGAATGAGATGCGACAAATCCAAGCTCACAACGGTAAAGGCGCTGCAGTCTGCGGGCTTTGACACCATTGCCTCAGGCGACAGCTATAACGACATGGGGATGATCCGCGCCTCCAAGGCCGGCTTCCTTTTCAGATCGACCGAAAAAATCATAAAGGACAATCCGGACATTCCTGCCTTCACTGAATATTCCGAGCTTCTCTCGGCAATCAGAAAGGCCCTGTAATGGTTTGCCTTCTCGGTATAGATATCGGAACAAGCGCCTGTAAAACGGCGCTTTTCGACACTCAGGGGAATGTTCTGGCGTCGTCGACGCAGTCATATCCTCTGTTTCATCCGCATCCCGGATGGGCGGAACAGAATCCCGAAGACTTCTGGGACGCGGTCTGCCGCAGCATAAAAGAGGTGCTCGGCATATCCCGCATAAATCCCGCATCGATAGCGGGAATCGGAGTTGACGGCCAGAGCTGGTCCGCCATCGCAGTAGACGGCGAAGGCCGCGTCCTCTGCCCCGACCCGATATGGATGGACAACCGCGCAGCGGATATCTGCAGGAGTATGGACCCGGAGCTTCGGGAAAGACTTATCAGGGTCTCCGGAAATCCGCTTACCGCAAACTATGTAACGGGAAAGCTGCTCTGGTACAGGGAAAATCTTCCCGATGTATATAAAAATACGGCAGCTATTCTTCAGTCCGAGGGCTATATCAATTACAGGCTCACGGGCAGATTTACCATGAACCGCGGCGAGGGCTACGGCTTTCACTGCTACGACATCGCCGGGGGCACATGGGATTTATCCGTATGCGATGACATAGGAATCAGTGCCGACATACTTCCGGAGCTTTTTGACGGAAGCGATATCATCGGCAGAGTTTCAGCCGAGGCGGCAAAAGAGACAGGTCTCTGCGAAGGCACACCGGTTGCCGCGGGAAGCGTCGATTCCGCCTGCGCGCCCTTAGGCGCGGGTGTGATACACCCCGGAGAAACCCAGGAGCAGGGCGGGCAGTCCGGCGGAATGAGCATATGCGTGTCCGAGCCTACACCCGACAGCCGCCTGATTCTGTGCAATCATGCAATCCCCGGCCGCTGGCTCCTTCAGGGAGGCACCGTAGGCGGCGGAGGCGTCATCCGATGGGCAGCCTCCGAATTCGGAAGATATGAGGAAACCCTTGCGGCAGACACCGGTCTTTCCGTTCCCGCCCAGTTTGACATAGAGGCCGCAAAGGCTCCCGCAGGCTCTGACGGACTTATTTTTCTGCCTTACATGTCCGGCGAACGGACTCCGATTTGGGATCCCGACGCAAAGGGCGTGTTCTTCGGAATAGACTTTTCCAAGACTCGCGGTCATTTTCTCAGAGCCGCGATGGAGGGCGTTTCCTATTCCCTTCTTCACAATCTGAACGTCGCCGCGGAAAGCGGTGCGAAGGTGACTCTCATGAGCGCCACCGGAGGCTGCGCGAATTCGCGCTTCTGGACTCAGATGAAGGCCGATATGACCGGAATCCCGGTTTCTGTTCCCGAATCGGACAACGCATCGGGCCTCGGCGCGGCAATACTCGCCGGCGTGGGAACAGGTGTCTACTCGGACTTTGACGATGCGGTCAGCCGCACGGTAAAGGAAAAAAGGCGGCACGAGCCCACTCCCGGAATGAAGGAGGTCTATGCCGCAAACTATGAAAAATATCTGAAGCTTTATGATTCTCTTAAGGAGCTTATGCACGCTTAATCCGTATTATCATAACTCCGGCGCTTCTGTCACGGTCAGGTCCGGCCTTCTTTGTTTTTTCAAAATTGCTACGGAAACGATTGCCTCTCCGGCCCATTTACCGTTACCGATACACCGGTGTCCCGGCAAAAAAGATTGGGACCAACACCGATTTTTCCGAAAGAATCAGGCAGGTTAATCACATGAATTATTCACAGCAACATTCCTCCGAACAGGAATCCGTTATCTTTAATAAAAAAATCCCCGTAAAGGAGTACTGCGACGTGCTTGTAGTCGGCGGAGGTCCCGCCGGAGTCATCGCCGCCGTCTCCGCCGCGCGCGAGGGCAGCCGTACGGTGCTCGCAGAGCGCTTCGGCTCTCTCGGAGGCATGATGACCGCAGGCCACGTCGACCCCATCCTGGGTGCCGTCAGCGGCGGTACAATGGCCGATGAATTCATTTCCCGCATGAGAACCGTCGACGGTGACATTCCTCCCCACGTCACGCGAAACGGCGAAGAGATCGCCGTTGACCGCGAAACGGCAAGGCTTACAATGTCGTCGATGCTGCGCGAGGCGGGAGTAACCGTTTTGCTGACTGCCGCGTTCGTCGACGTTATCGGCGAAAACGGCTCGGTATCCGGCTGCATCTTTTCGTCTCAGGACGGTCTCTTTGCGGTTAAGGCAGGGACGACCGTTGACTGCACCGGCGCCGGCTGCGTTGCTGCGGCTGCCGGAGCGGACTACGGCTTGGGAATCATGGACCTGACGTCTTCCGAAAAATATAAACCCTCTGATGACACAACTGGATCTCTTCAGCCTATGACGATAGAATTTACGGTAGCGAACGTCGACGAAAGCATAGGCATAACAGCCTGGGGAGGGACAGATCCCGTGAAGCTTCCGGCAGGTGAATTCGCCGGAACGGAGTACCGTGAGCTCTGCAAACTGAAAAACCGCGAGGGAGAGCTGCCGAAAAACGTTTCCATAGTCAGACTGCACAGAACCACACACCCGGGCGAGCGCTCGGTAAACGCCACACAGGCAAACGGATTCGATCCTCTGAATCCTTCGTCGCTCGGTCTTGCCGAGGCGGAGCTCAGAGAACAGACCGCCATGTGCGTAAGCTTTCTCCGAAAATACGTGCCGGGCTTTGAGAACTGCATTCTGAAGACCTCGGCCGATACCGTCGGTATCAGGGAATCCCGCAGAATCAGAGGACTTGAGACCGTCGTCGACAGCGACGTTGAAACCGGCCGTGAAAGATCCGACGCGGTGGTTCACAGGGCCTGGTTCCTCATCGATATCCACAACCCGAAGGGCGGCGGACAGGCGGAAGGGCATTCCAAGCAGGCCGTCCCCTACGATATTCCCTACGGAGCGATGGTCCCCGCGGGAACGAAGGGGCTTCTGGTCGCCGGTCGCTGCATATCCGGTACGCATCGCGCTCACGCTTCATACCGTGTCATGAAGGTATGCATGGCTCTGGGCGAGGCAGCCGGAATCGCAGCCGCAATTTCCTCGGGGACTGACAGGACTCCGTCTCTGATTTCGCCCGATGAAATAAGAAAGGTACTCATCTCCCGCGGCGTCGGGCTTTGAATGCATTTTCCCGAAGCAGCGAAAGCAGCCGGATTATTCCGGCACAGCCTTACGCTTCTGTAAGCAGGCGCATTGTTCCGGCACAGTCTGCCGAGTATTATAAGCAATCACTTGTATTATCTTCGCATATATGATAAAAAACGACAGTCCGGCACCCGGATTATTCAGGAAAAACAAACAGGTTTGTTCTTCCATTACATCCCCCGGCTCATCCTGTAAATCATGAAACAATCCTTAATTGACAAAACCGTTGAAAAAATAAAAGCCATCCCGAAATGGGGCTGGCTTATAGGCCCCGGCTGCGTAGCTGTAAATGAAACTTTTTACCTTACGGGACCTGTAATTGCCGAGGCAATAGGCACCGCAGAGCATGCCGTTGAGCCCATTATTCCTGCGATAGACGGCATAATTCCTCTGATTCCCGCCTTTATCCTGATTTATGTCTATTCATATGCTTTCTGGATAATAGGACTGATAGTATTATCGCTTACAGGGAAAAAGAATCTTGTCAATACCCTGACTGCAATGTTCGGCTGTTTTTTCACCGCATTTTTGATTTATATCTTTCTGCCGACGAAGCAGGACAGAGCAGCGCTGGGACTCATCGAGGCTGCATCGCGCCCCGGAATATTCAACCGTCTTCTTCTCTTTATCTACAACAGCGACGGCGGCGAAATCGCAACCAATATGCTGCCGTCTCAGCATGTAATGTACAGCATTTTCTGCTATATCGGAATAAGAAAACAGCCGACGATTACAAAGGGCTTCAGAATTTATTCCTTTATTGTAATGTCACTGATTATTCTTGCAACCCTGTTTACAAGACAGCATTACG
>JAKSPQ010000097.1 GCA_024404665.1 Clostridia bacterium | reverse complement strand
TCGCCGTCGATGCAAATGTCAAGGTTGAATACACCGTAGAAAAGGTAACCACTCCCAAGGCAGGCACTGCCTACGTATTCGGACTTACCCAGAAGAATCTCGGCTCCGACCTCTACTTTGCCGGCGCAATGAGCGGCAACTATCTTGCCACAACCGATAAGATTTCCAAGGCAGCCACAGTATATCTTGAAGCCGACGGTGAAAACTTCAGACTTTATTTCGAGAAGGACGGCGCCAAGAACTATGTCGAGATTTATGAATACACCTCCGGTAAGGCTGGTATTCAGATCGTCGCCGCTCCCACAATGTCTTACACCTACAACGCCGAGATGGGTGTGCTTATCGCCAATGTTGCGGGCTCCGACAGATATCTCGGAACCTATAACAACTTCAACACCATCAGCGCTTCCGCAACCAGCTACATCACAGGTGCAAATGCAGCCAATGTCGGTGTAACACAGTTCCCTGCATACCTCTTCACCGCTACCGCAAAATAATACAATATAACCGCCGATGCCCTAAAATTATATTCAATGCGGCATCCGCAAGAAACGGGAAGGAGAAAGCCCAAGGCTTTTTCCTTCCCGTTTCTATATGAAGCGACGGCTTGATTTCCGATGTTTTTAATAAAAGCTTTAACTAATAAAGTCTGAAGTCGACAAAAAGACGAATTCACTTATTTCCTGCCGGAGGCTAAATAATGAAAAATGTTCTGTTAACTCACTGAGAAGCCTCTGGCTCAGAAGATTGTCGGATCACGTTGGACGTAGCTTACCACAATCGCGTCCGCATCAGCAATCAGCGATTTCATTTCCTCAGTATTATTAACTGTGGCTCCGGAAGCATGCTCGTGTCCGCCTCCGCCGTACTTATTGGCAAGCTTATCAACAGGCATGAATCTTGAACGGAGTCTGACTCTGATGGATTCAACGGTTCCGTCATCATTCAACGGCATATTGTCGATAAAGGCAAGCCATATGGGACAGCCCTTGATTCTGTCCATAAATGAGACCACTGAGCTCGCTTCTTCTCGCGAGAGCCCGTATTTCTTCTGAATATCTGCAGTTATGTACATATAAGCAACGCCTGCATCGGTTCTCTGAATAAGCTCCGTAACGGACGCCTTGAATTTAATATGCTCAAAAGTATCAATATAAAGATTTGAATATATTCTCTCGGTATTAATTCCGAACTGAATCAGACGTGCAGCAATTACAAGGGTCTCGGGCTTCGGATCGTATCTGAAGCGGTCTGAATCCGTAACCATTCCCATGTATATTTTCTCGGCAGCCGCCAAAGTCATCGGCAGACGTCCGTCAGACGAAAAGCTGAGCTCCGCAATGAGCTCAGAGCAGGAAGGTCTGTCCTCAGCCACGAATGACAGATCGCCGTACGGTTCGGTCTCTATGTGATGATCGATTTTTATGCACTTTTCGCAGTTCTGAAAGTAATTGTCGGAAATTCTGTCCTGTGTTGCGGTATCGACAACTATACACAGCGCTCCCTGATAATCCACCGGAAGAGGCATAGTGCCTACAGCCTCATAGGGCGCCACGTAGTCGCATCGTTCCTCGGAGGATATCATAACCTTCTTTTCGGGCCATGCGGCTCTGATGAGCTCCCAGAGGCCCCCTGATGAGCCTACGGCATCGCCGTCCGGTCTTTTATGTCTGCATATTATTATTTTTTCATATTTTTCAATACAGTCAAGTATTTCTTTTTTAACGTTTCCGTATTTATCGGAGAAATCATACTCCGTTTTAGCTGTTTCATTCATTCTGTGTTTCGCTCCGTTATAATCACCGAACGTATAGATGATTCATTTTATTTAATAATCGGGACTGTGTTATACCGCATGGACTGAAAGTGCCAGAGCATCAAGCTCAGTAAGAAGCCTCATGGCTTCTTCCCTGTCCTTCAGAGTGGCTCCGGAGGCCTTCTGATGCCCGCCTCCGCCGTGAGCCGTGGCAATCCTGTTAATATTGTACACAGAGGATCTGATTTCGCAGAAAACACCGGCAGGCGCCTCCGTGAAGTTCACCCAGATGCTGACTCCTCTGAGGTCCGACATTGTATTTACCATCCCGCGGGATACTGTGAAAACATCGGCATCGATATGCTTCATTTCTTCAGCGGTGGTGTAAATATATGCAACTCCGGCATCCGTAAAACGGATTTTCAGAACAAATTCCGCTCTGAGCTTCACGTTCCTGTAATCGTCGACATACAGACTCGAATAAATATCCGATGTTGAAAAATCCTCTGTCATCAGAAAAGCGGCGTTTTCAAAAGTTCTTGAATTTACCGAATCGTATTTAAACCTTCCGGAATCCGTCACCATTCCGGTATATATTGCCTTGGCGGATTTCGGCGAAAGCTTAAGACCGCATTCCTTCGCCATCGATGCAATCATTCCGGCGCATGATTCAAAGGAATGATCGGATATTTCAGTGTCACCGAAGCTTTCGAGAAATACATGGTGATCGATTCTCAGCGAATGAGCCGCACTCTTCCAGCGCGTGTCGCTTACAAGGTTCATCGCCGACATATCAAGTAATATCGCAAGGGCTCCTATAAAGGCTTCATCCGGAACATTATCCATCTCGGAGCCCTCAATAAATGAGTAACGTCCGGCGGAATCTCCCGTCACATACACTTTTTTATCAGGGAAATTGTCATTTATAAGATATTTTAGTCCGAGCTGAGAGCCCAGTGCATCCCCGTCCGGATTCGTATGACGATGAATAATAATCGTATCATACTTTTTTATCAGTTCAAGAGCAGCTTCAAACATAATAAAAATCCTTTTTTGTTTTAATATTATATTTTATCATAAAATCTGCCGTTATTCAAGCCTTATATTTGAAAAACAACATAATCCCGGAGAAAATCGATGTTTTTTATAATAAATATACTGAATTAACATTGTTCTTATTCTCTGTTCCCTATTTTTACATCGTTCATTAAATTATTCGGAACGTATTATTGTGTAGCCGCAGGATCTTTTCAAACTCAATCATTTTTCAAGAAATAATTATTGACAAAACTGCTCAAAAGTGATATAATATTCAAGCTAAATTAATCGGGGTGTGGCACAGCTTGGTAGTGCGCTTGGTTCGGGACCAAGAGGCCGCTGGTTCGAGTCCAGTCACTCCGACCATATCGAGTGTTCATTACAGACCTGAGTGTTTGTATGAACACTCATTGTTATTTATGCTTGAAATCAAGCAATTTCAATTTTTTGGAGCAGGATTGCCTGCTTTTTTTGTTTAAAGCAATAAAAGGACTCTCGGAACAGTGGTTACGAAAGCCCTTTTATTATTGAGTTTTTAGAAATAAATCCGATTATTTACCGAACTGCTTCTTTGCAAGATTGACTATCGAGAGAATGGCGGGGCTTAAAACGATGTTTGTGATAAGCTCAAAAACAAAGTTCAGGCCGACAAATCCAACGATAAGGTACATGCCGAAGGACTGTCCGGCAGCGGAAGCCATACTGTCAACGGTGCTCTTGAAGAAGATCATGCATCCGATAAGGAAGATGCCTGTATTTACTACGGGGCATACGATCGCGCTTACGATTACGGCAAGATACTTATTGATCTTCTCGATAAGCCTATAGCAGAGAGCGGCGCAAAGACCTGCCATGATTCCCTTTACCATTACGGTTAAAATCGTTCCGGGAAGGCTGAGACCTACCCAGAAGGCCGCATCCGGTGTGATAAAGAATACGGCACCGGCAACAGCACCGAGCCAGGCTCCTGCAAGAGGTCCGCAAAGGGCACCGCCGATGACAACCGGGATGAGAGTGAGAGAGATCGAAGCAAGTCCTCCGATCTTGATGAAGCCGCCGAAGTAAGCCAGTACCGCGACAATTGCGGTAAGCATGGCAAGCAGCACCAGCTGCCTTGTCTTAAAGCGTCTTTTGGATGTTGTGTTCATAAATTTCCTCCTTGCTGTCGTCCGCCTATTGGCGGTACAACGCATGAAAATTATATTTACACCCTGAACGGGTATATTACACAATTAGAAAATATTAAGCTTTTTTGTTTTTTGAATAAATTATGTTGAGTCCTTTCAGGACAAGATAATCATCGATGATAATATTATGTCTGCAATAAGGAATAATCAAGTGTGACAGACCTCCCGTAGCATAAACGGGCAGCTCCGCACCGACTTCATCGTTGATTCTGTCGATCATGCCGTCGATAAGCGATGCGTTTCCGAAGATAACGCCCGATCTCATACAGTCGACCGTATTCTTTCCGATGACGCTTTTAGGCGGCTCGAGTTCTACCCTCGGCAGCTGAGCGGTATTTTCGGAAAGAGAATTCAAGCCCATCATAACACCCGGGATTATCGATACTCCCTTGAAGGTTCCCTTTTCTCCAACAACAGTCATTTTGGTAGCGGTACCGAGATCGACAACCAGCGACGGGCTGCCGTATACTGAATGCGAAGCGACGCAGGCGCAGATGAGATCGGCACCTACGGACGAGGGATTATCGCAATGTATGTTTATACCGGTTTTAAGGCCAGGACCGACAATCAGCGAATCTATACCCCAAATCAGCTTAACGGCGTCCCTGACTACGGAATTGAGCGGAGGAACGACGGATGAGATGATAGCTCCCGAGATATTGCTTTTATCTATTGAATGGACAGAAAAAACACTGAGGATACGGCCGGCATATTCATCAGATGTTCTCTTTAGCTCGCTTGAAATTCTGACAATGAACGAGAGCTCATCGCCTTCAAAACCGCCGAGAGTAATATTTGAATTTCCGATATCAATGGTAAGTAACATCGATATTACCGACTCCTCTTCAAAATTAGACTATATTATAACTCAAACCTGTGATTTTGTCAAGAATTAATTGAACCGGAATAAGAATGCGTCCCAAAATAAAATTCCGTACGGTAATAACGGCTAACCGATGCATTCTATTAAAACGCATTTAAGCCCCCTCTGACTGATTGGATTAATTAAGACTGCGCAAGCTTTAATCACAAGAAAAAAAAGAGTTGAAAAACAACCGTGTTTGTGATAGAATATATATCGTTTCGGTAATTCTGCAAAGATTCTGAACGAAAATTAAATCATTGCCTGAGTAAAAAATGAATAAGAAAAGAATACTGTTAATTAAAAGACTTGCGATGTCACTTGTGGGACTAATTCTTATATCTCTGAGTGTTGCGATACTGAAAATCTCGGCCTTCGGTCTCGATCCGTTCCAGACGATGATGGCCGGCATCGATCTTACGGTCCAGCTTTCATACGGCACGCTGAACGTTATGGTAAACGCTGTTCTGCTGATTTTCGGACTCATATTCAACCGAAAGCTTGTCGGCATCGGCACAATTCTGAACCTCGCGTTTCTAGGATATGCCGTGGATTTCTTTATGTGGCTGATAAAGCTTTTATTCCCTGCACCGTCGCTTATAACACGCATACTCCTGTTTTCTTTTGATATGGTTCTGCTGAACATAGCGTGCTCACTGTATATGACAGCAGACATGGGAGTATCAACCTATGATGCGATTGCGATAACAATGGCTGAAAAATGGCATATTATGAAATTCAGAAACATGAGAATAGTAACAGACATAGTCTGCGTCACTCTTGGCTGCATTCTTTATTTTATATCCGGAGTAAAGCCTTCGGGCATATTCGGGATTGCCGGAGTGGGCACGATACTCACAGCCTTCTGCATGGGACCTTGTATAGATTTCTTCAACAGAACGCTGTCAAAGCCACTGCTTTACGGCAGGAAAAACAGATAACGGAATTTCAAAAGTCCCCGAAAGTCTTTCAACTCTCGGGGCTTTTCCTTTTGGGACTTTTTTTAACAGCCCCTTTTTTACAGTCCTATATTACAGGTCCTGATTGAACTCGATTTCTTCTCCGGCAGGAGACTTGATTTTGAAATATCTGCAGCCTCTCTCCCAACGGGACTGAATATCCTCTATTCCATTGGTGCAGATTTCGTAACCGTTCTCCACACAGTATTTGTAATCGGCCTCGATGTCATTTGAAACAATGGCAATGTGATTGGGCTTGCCCATAGCCTCGGGAGCTATGTCGGCCTTCTGAGAAATCTCATAGGTCACGTGGCCGTTGGTGACAAACCAGGTATAGAATTCTCCTCTGGAGGACTTGAACTTGCCCTTAAGAGAGAATCCGAGCTTTTCCATGTAAAATTTGGCATCCTTTTCGGAATCGGGTACCTGAAGTCCGATATGATCGAGTTTTCTTCCTTCGAACATAGTGATTTTCCTTCTTCTTCAGTTTATTTGTTTTTAAAAGGAATTCTTATTCCGCCGTTGTCGGCAGACTCATAGGCAGCTTCGACAAGACGTATCGTTTCGGCTGCGGACTCGGCGGGATTTTTTTGGTTTTGTTTGCCGCTTTCGATAATATCAAGATAATAATCGATTTCCGCCTCTATTCCTCCGACCTTGGTCCATTCGGGCTCATAGGGAGCTGAGCAATCATTGGGGTAAACGGTGATTTTTCCGTTTTCCATAACAACATTTGCCTTTTCAAAACCGACTCTGTACATCTGTGTAAACTTTGTACCGTTCAGTGTCCAGTCGCCGATGGATGTAAGAGGAAAATCATAGCCGAGATTTACATGAGCAAGATCGTACTTCACATTCTTGGTGGAAGCTCTGCATTCAACGTATTCAGGCTCACCGAAGAGATATCTTGCCATATCGAGGTCATGAATCTGCATGTCGCAGATTACGCTTCCGGACTTTGAAAAATCCTGATACCAGTTATTCCAGGACCACTTGGGAAGAGCGGACAGACGCTGGAAAAGAACGGAGGTTACTTTGCCGTAGGTTTCTTCCGAAACGATTTTTTTCAGATACTGATATTCGCCGTAGAATCTCAGGCACTGACCTATCATGAGCTGCTTTCCGCTTTTGTTTCTTGCGTCAATTATGCGGCGGCAATCCTCGGAGCACAGCGCCATCGGCTTTTCGGAGAGGACGTTATATCCTCTTTCCAGCATCGCCACGGCCATATCTGCGTGAAGATAGGAAGGAATACAGATATCAATAAGGTCTATCTTCTCGTTAGACAGCATTTCCTCAAGATTTGTGTAAGTTTTAAAATCACCTCCAAGCGTTTCCTTTCCGGTCTCGAGGTTGATCTTAATGCGTTTTGTAAACTGCTCAGGAGTTATATCGCAGACTGCCACAAGCTTCTCTCTGCCGGCCGCCTCAAACTTCAGATGTGCGTTCTTATGACTCTGCGCTATACCGCCGAAGCCAATCATTGCCACGTTAATCATGTTTTCTGCTCCTTATCTTGGATAGAATGATTTTGTTACCGATTTTCAGAACATATCGAACATGGAAAGCTGATCACTCTCGTTCATGTTATCGAGAGCACCGCAGGCTCTCAGAGCATCGATGACGCCCTTGTTGGCTTTTCCTCTCTGCTTCAAATCCTCTACAGAGAAAAACGGATCTTCGTTTCTCGCTTCGATGATTGTTCTGGCAGCCGCCTCTCCAACTCCTGACAGCGATGTCAGCGGCATTCTGATATTGTCCCCCTCAGGTAAAAATTCTACAGCATCGCTCTTTGTAATATCGACGGGAAGGAATCTGATACCTCTCAGCATTGCTTCATGAGCAAGCTGAAGAGCACCCGCCATATTTTTTTCGTTTGCCGTTGCGTCTTTTCCGAGCTTGTCGATTCTGAGAATCTCGTTTCTCGTTGCAGCAGCGCCCTTTACGGCAACTTCACCGGAGAAGCCGTCCGGAGCTACCGTGAAAATGGCACAGTAGAAAGCAGTGGGCTTATGAACCTTATACCACGCTAGGCGTATCGCGGACATAACATATGCCGCGGCATGAGCCTTCGGGAACATGTATCTGATTTTCTGGAGCGAATCAATATACCATTCGGGTACATTTTTTTCTCTCATGGCGCTCTGGTACTCATCGGGAATCGTAATTCCCTTCTTATTCTTACGAACGAACTCCATGATTTTAAAGGAAAGCGATTTATCGAGACCGTATCTTATGAGGTCAAGCATGATACCGTCTCTGGTACCGACAACCTGTGAAATATCACAGGTTCCGTTTTTAATAAGATCCTGCGCGTTTCCGAGCCACACGTTCGTTCCGTGGGTCAGACCCGAAACCTGAAGAAGGTCGGCAAAGTTTTTGGGCTTCGCATCAACGAGAACCTGCTGGATAAACTGGGTGCCGAGCTCCGGAAGTCCGAGCGTTCCGACCATGAGTCCCAATGCGCGTGTTTCATGATCATCGCGCGACATCTGTTCTATCCCGAGAGGTTCGGTAGATTCAAACAGCTGGTAAACGGTCTTATCATTCATGGCCACGTCCATTACGGACAGACCTGAGTATTTCTCCAAAT
Organism: Clostridia bacterium; assembly: GCA_024404665.1. Lineage (GTDB taxonomy): Bacteria > Bacillota > Clostridia > Oscillospirales > CAG-272 > CAG-390. The sequence goes on along the minus strand of JAKSPQ010000097.1, from coordinate 847 downwards.
ATTTATATTTTGTCGGAATATCGTGACCGAGCTCATCAAGCTTAAGAATCGTATCATGGAGGTATGAGAATGCGTAGTGTGTTGTAACAATATCGGATTTCGGATCGTCTGCGGGATGCTGTACGGGCGTAAAATCATATACCTCATATTCTCTGGGTACAACTATAATACCGCCCGGATGCTGTCCGGTGGTTTTTTTAACGCCCATACAACAGGTCTTAAGTCTTTCAACCTCGGCCTTGGGCGGCATTATACCCTTGGATTCATAATACTTCATTATGTATCCGTATGCGGTTTTATCCGCAAGAGTGGATAGTGTTCCCGCCTTGAAAACGTTTTCGGCACCGAAAAGCTCTTCAGTGAACTTATGAACCTTGCCCTGAACTTCTCCGGAGAAATTCAGGTCAATATCGGGAGATTTGTCTCCCTTGAAGCCCAGAAAGGTTTCAAAGGGAATATCATGTCCGTCCTGCTCGAGCTTGTGTCCGCATTTGGGGCAGTAGGCCGTCGGCATATCAAAGCCGGAGCCGTACCCATCCGGATTCGAGAAATCGTTGTACTGACACTGAGGGCAGTAATAATGAGGCGGGAGCGGGTTCACCTCTGAAATTCCGCCCATTGTGGCGGCAAACGAAGAGCCGACTGAGCCTCTTGAGCCGACAAGATATCCCTGGCTTTCGGAATAATGCACGAGACGCTCGGCAATGACGTAAAGAACGGCGAATCCGTTCTTTATGATTGAATTGAGCTCTACCTCCAGTCTGTTTTTTACGATGTCCGGCAGAGGCTCTCCGTACATTTTTTTAGCTCTAGACCAGCATTTTTCGGTTAGTTCTTCTTCGGCACC
>JAKSPQ010000096.1 GCA_024404665.1 Clostridia bacterium | reverse complement strand
GTCGTGAATGTTGTTGGAGACATACATATCCCCGGCGATATCCGGGAAGGTGCAGAAGGTGTCGTTTCTGAACGCATCGCGCTCCGCCTTGTTTCTCAGATTCGGAATGGCGATGGGAGCGTTTCCGTTCACAATGGATCTGTATCCCAGTGTACCCGGCATGCACATATCGACGGCAGTGTAAACGTCGATGGAGCGCTCGGCCGCATCGGCGTCACCGAGGATTTTGCGGATGAAATAATGCGTGGTGAAATAATCTCCGCCTCCGTGTCCGGAGTTCTCGGTTCCCGCGATGATGGGGGCGGGGACATATTCCCTTCTTTCGCCCTTTCCGGACTCACCCGGCTTTTCGGTATAAACACCGATTTTTCCGCCTCCGAGATCGATGGCTCCTCCGAGTGTACCGCTGATCATATACTGTGAATGGCGGTAAGACTTTATGTTGCAATGAGTGGACTTCATTATTGCGCCGTTGGAAAGGGTTATGGCTTCCATTGCAAAGGAGCCCGATGCGGTGCCGAGGGACCTCATTTCGGGGCTGTTCGGTGTTTCCAGAGCCACAACCTGAACGGGTCTGAGACCTGTCATGTACAGGATGGGACCTATGGAATGAGTGCAGTAAAATGTCGAAGACATAAGGTTGCGCCAGTGGTTTCTCTCGCCGTATGTAATCGAGGGCCAGATCGGTGCGCAGTCGTGGAGATATTCACCCTCTGCGTACATGAGGTCGCCGAGCATTCCGCTGCTGTAAAGATTTCTCATCTCCCAGCGCACGGGAGTATAGCAGTAATTCTCCGCATATGCGTATACCTTGCCTGTCTGCTCTACCGTTTCAATAAGCTCAACGGCCTCCTTCATGCACGCCATTGTCAGGCACTCGGTCATGACATGTCTGCCGCTCTTCATAAGACGGATGGCAAACGGAGCATGCTCATTTGCATAGTTTGCCAGCACAACGGCGTCCATATCGTGCTCAATGAAAGCATCGAAGGATGTATAATATGTAATTTCGGAGTAATTGGCCGCTGCGGCCTCCTTGCGGCATTTATCCAGAGCGGGCTCGAATTTGTCGCAGACCGCCACAAGGACAGCATCGTCCCTGCCGAAAAGCTGCTTTATCATGGTCATTCCGCGATATGCGCCGAATACTCCGATTTTAATCTTTCCCATGGTTTTGTCTCCTTTTCATCACATGATGTATTGAGTTTTGTTATAAAAAGAATTCAGACTACGGATTCAGGTCCTGCTACAGGCTTTTGGAATATATATTTACCCTGCAGCCGCATGCAGCTCTCCGTTCCCGGAACAGCTGCGCAATATTCCCATCCTTCCATTATGCCTATTATTTTATCACAAAACGGACAATAATACAAGGAAAAAAAGCGTTCCTCGGGAGAAACAAGTTCCGCATTTCCCCGGATGTGTCCTATGAAGAGCTTCCTGCCGTACGAAATCGGTCAATTCCGGCCGAAGCATGGCTTTTTTTATTACGAATAAGAAAAAAACACACATAATAAATTGATTTTTTCAATAAAATATGATAAAATAATATTATTAAATACAATATGGCCGGACTTCTTTAAAGCGTTCTTTTCGCAACCGATGAAAAACGCACAAAGCATTTCGTCACTCAGCATATCCGAAGGCGTTTTGCCGGTGCAGAAAAAGCCCTGTCGTCGCTGTCGGTGCAAGCACGGGTCCGGTTTTCAGAAAAGGCGGATAACATGAACCATAAACTGTCATCCGGTCGTTTTTCGACCGCCCTCAGACGCTGCCTTTCGGCTCTCACAGTGGCAGCTGTTGCCTGTACCTCTCTGCTCTCATTTCCTTCGGTTCCCGTCTCTGCGGCAACCAGATACGGAATTCCCGCGGCAGGCACCCTTCTCTATACAATGAACTTCAAGGAGAAGAAAGGATGGAATCCCGCTAAATCCGATCGCGCGGAGGGAACGCTCTCGCTGACTGCCACGGCGGAGGATCCGCTCATTGCCGAAATACACGCTACGGTTAACTCAAAGAGCCACAACTGGGGCGGAGAAATCGAAGGCCTTCCTCTCAACGATTACACTGGATACACCGTGTTCTTCACGATAAAGAGATCCAAGAGCCTCTCCGAAAAGGATCCGAATCTCGGTGTTTACATCGACGGTTATTACGGCTTCTACGGTTACTCGACGAATCTCCGTCTGCTCAATGACATGAATAATCTCGGATCTCACGGAAACGTGAATTTTTCCGACCTCGGCGTCGATATTGCCGGAAACACCTGGGAATCCGACGGTGTCTCGATCGAAAATTACGCCATCGAGGTCAACGGCTCCAAGAAAACGATAAAAGTATTCATAATGGATACCGATGCAAAGTACGTGCTTGTGGATTCCTCGGCCGCAGGTGAAATCAGCAGCTTCCACACCGAAAACCTTGGTCTTTGGTTCCATCAGTACAACACCGATATGCCCGTTCTCTTCGGCAATTTCACGGTATGGAAGGGCTGCATTCTGACAAATGACAGGATAACCCCCGCCCCTGTAACGACGGCTGCGGAGTCAACAACAGACAGTCCCGACACCTCCGCGGTCCCCGACGACACCGTCCCGGCTCCCTCCGACTCGGAAACCGGATCCGCGCAGACCGAGGCCGTTACCGACCCGGTGAAGGGCTGCGCAGGCCTTTCCGCTTTCCCCGCGGTATTCATGGCAATTATCCCTGCCGCGGCAATACTCCGCAGAAAGAAACACTGACATCAAAAAGTTCTCCCCCGGCAAAACATACCATTCTGCCGGGGGAATATTATTCACATACTTTTTCGGAATAACGTTAACAGATTCTGCCGTACGGCAAAGCCGCACAGTCATCCGAAAGGAAAAACAAATGGAAAAAACAAAGAAAAAAGCAGGTAAGATTATTATGATTGTTCTGCTGTCCGTGCTGGGAGCCGCCGCGCTTGTATTGCTCCTGTTCATTGCTTATCTCAGAATTCCCGTATCCGGATTTTACAAAGAAGCCCAACGTGAGTTCTCTATCCCTGATATCGGCAACGGTTTTATTCCCCAGGGAATAACCTTTGCGGATGACGGCAACACACTGGTTTGCGGATACTGGGATAAATCCGGACATCCTTCGCCGATTTATACTCTCGATAAGGACGGGGAGCTCATCTCATCGGCAATGCTCGCCGATGCCGAGGGCAAGCCCTTCACCGGACATTCCGGAGGACTCACCGTTCACGGCGAATATGTCTACCTCGCGGGAAGCTCAAAGGGCTGTCTCTATGTTTTTGATTACGGAGAAATAATATCCGCGGGAAACGGCGGCACAGTAAGATACATCGGCACCTTTGACACGAAGAGCAGCGATGACAAAATCCGCGTATCGTTCACCGCAACCGACGGAGAACGCCTTTACGTCGGCGAATACTACAAGGAGCAGGGGTACAACACTCCCGACTCCCACAAGCTCGTAACGACGGCAGGAGAGGCCCACGGAGGCCTTGCGCTCGGATATGAATATTCCGATTCCGAGGATGCCGTGTTCGGCTTAAAGCCCACTCCCTCCGTGGCATACTCACTGCCCGATATCGTCCAGGGAATGTGCTTCGACAACGGAAGCGTCTTCGTTTCATGCTCGGCGGGCTTAAACTTCTCAAACATAATGCGATATGACCTTGAGAAAGCCAGATCGGAGAAGACGATATCGGTCTTAGGCTGCGAGCTCCCTCTCTATGAGCTTGATTCGGCATCGCAGACTGCCGTTCTGAAGCTCGCTCCCATGTCCGAGGAAATAGAAATAAAAGACGGCCGCATCTATATAATGTGCGAGGCTGCCTCAAACAAGTTCATCTTCGGCAAGCTCACAGGCGCCGACAAATGTCACTCGTTCCCCGTAGACTCCGTTAAAAACAAGTAATACACAAGTACTCGCACAGTCGGGATATCAATCTATCCTGCCTGTGCGAGCCTTTTTTTCAGTCAGCCGACGGATGACCCGTCCGTTTCGCAAATACTGTTCTCTTTTTATTAATAATTATTATCCCGCATTATCTGTTTTGCGAAAAGTCACTTTATTACCGTGTTCGGAGTTATAGTCGGAGCCTCCCCGGAATAAGGCAATTTAAAGCATATCGTATTGAAATCGGCTTTGACGGCCGATGACGCAACGCGCTCCGCGCCGAGAACAGCCTTTATGTTCGAAAGATAAGAGTCCTTGAATGTTTTATTCGCCACGGGACACAGTATTACGGAAGGAGATACACACTTATAAAACCCGGCGATCATAACGTTTATTGTATGATGCGGAAGCTGGAGGAAATCCGTTTTCAGCGCAGGTCCGTACATTGCAGTGACGCCGGCTCCTCCGCTCTCGGAGGTTGTGTCGCCGGTAATCATAAATGTATTTCCCGCAAGCGTAATTCTGCATATGACCGACAGCGGGTTTGAGTCCTTTCCGTACCTCGGAAGTCTCAGGTCATCAGTATAAAGAACTTCTACGGTTGCATCCGCAAGCCTGTAAACCTGACCGGGATGCGCGCGATGCAGAACCGCCCCTGTGTTCTTCACGGAATTAAGACTGTTTATATATCCGGAGACCTTACCGTAGGTCAGTCCGTCAGTATATTCCGAGCAAAGCTCCGCAGACGGGAGCCACGTCACCACTCTGTCAACGGTTATTCCGTTGCTGACGACATAATTTTTGAAGAAATACTGCATGGCACCGCCGTGGTCGACGTGAGGGTGGGTCAGGAACCATGCCGAGATTCTGATGTGGGAAGGATCGGGAGCGTTCTTCTTCATAAGGTCCAGAAGTCTTGCGGCATTCTGGCGCTTATATGTGACTGAATCCGCCGCTTTGTCGTCAAAGCCGCCGTCCCAGACTATGAAGCTTCCGTCGGACAGGCGGAAAAGGAAGGACATGCCGTTGCCCGCGGAATCCGCGGCAGAGCATACTCCTATCATGAAGAACAGCGGATCGCAAATCTTTTCCGACGTGACGGGCTCAACGGGAGGCAGGGCGCTGTCGGCAATATTCTCCCTGATGATTCTGATTGAATCATCGTGAACGGTTCTCAAAACCGTCAGAGAGATTTTTTCCGCATCGTCGACAAACTGCGCGTACATATTCTCTGTTCCCAGCACGAAATTCGTAAAATACTCTTTATATCCCTTTTCCGTGAGCGCAGCGCAGTAGCTATCAAAATCCTCAGCCTTTATGCCCCTGCAGATAAGCTCTCTGAAATCATCGCCTTCGATTTCTTTGAGAACCCCGTCCGAGGGCATGGGATACGAATCCCAGACCGAATCAAGTCTGCCGGTTATATTGATATCGCGAGGGACATATACGAGCCCGTTATCCGCCGACAGAACCTTAGCAAGCTCCCTTGCGGCCTTAACGACTGCTTTGGGCGTTTTGGCGGCAACGCAAAGCTTGTTGCCTTTCATCGTTACGGAGTATGAGCCTACTCCGTCGAGCTTACGGAAGGCATCGGAGGATTCACCGTAGGCGGTGAGACCGACGAGAATTTCCTTTTTTTCGCTGTCGTGCTCCTGCCATCCGGCGATGTAATCATCGTTCAGAGTACAGTAGCCGCCTATGAGCTCATCGATTTTGTTTCTTATAATATTTGCCGCTTCGAGCTCCGAGGGTGTCCCGTTCTCCGGAACGATAACCTTGAAGCCGGGCTTATCATTCAAAACGATGCGGGCCTCGGTTTCTTCGGCCGCCGTGGTATTATCCTCTGCATTCACGGCGGAAGACGTGTCCGCTCCGGCGGGAGGATTATCCCGTCCATTGCACGAAACGGCAAGCAGGGCCATAGGCAGCAGACACAGGAACGCTATTATTTTTTTCATATCAATGCAGTTATTCTTCATTTCAGTTCTTTGATTTGCTCGTTGATGGCTTTTGTTTTTGTTTCAATGGACTTATACTTGGCCTTCATGGTCTCCTCAAAAATCACGGGTCTTGTAAGGTTGTAAGAGTAATCTCCGAGAACCTGAATGAAGGCGGCTGCGAACATCAGCAGAGCAAGCACAAGCGAGGCAAATCTCAACGGTTTGTTCATGGCAATTCCCCTTTATGTTAATAATTCAGTATATTAACGGTGCAGCAAAACGCGGTACGCACCGTGCTTCGGCAAGCGTTTTATCGATCGTACGGTTTCCAGTCGAGTCCGGCCCTGCGGGCCTGACTTCCCTGCAGATGTCTCGGTATGCGGAAGGCTCTCCCGTCCTTAACGAAATTCTCACCCGTCTGATGAAAGACGAAGGCTGTGTCCGCATCGATGCACTGCCTTCGGAGGTCCAAAATCCAGTCAAACTCGCAGCGTCGCGCATACGGTCCGGATTCCCCGCCGACGGCGACTTCATCGATGCGGGCGGCGAGCTCCGGCGCCAGATTCACGGCCTCACGCATAGGCTCGACGCCGACGGTCCTGTGCTTTATCGGAGCCTCGAGAAATAGGGGCAGCCGCTTCTGCGCCATCGCGTTGTTCTCCACGGTGCAGCCGATGATGACGTTGTCGTAGCCTTCGCCCCAGTCATCCGGAATACAGTCGTATATTCTCTCGATCCGTTTTGTGAAAAAAAAGAACCTGCAGTCGCTTCTTTCACGTATCATTCTCCAGGCCTCCGGACGCCATTCGTCCGCATCCTTTATGAAGAAATCCGATGTAAAGCAGGTATAAACAAGAGCTCCCTGCGGAATTTTGAAGCTTCCGTCGCGTTTTTTTGCGACCGGAGCCCCGAAAGCGGCAGTTTTTCGGCACTCGCAGCTGGATATCTCATTTCCGTGTGCTCCGTCTATACGGTAAACATAGCAATGCGCACAGCCGGGGCTGACCTTCGTGCAGCCGTGCCACGGATTCCAACCGTTTTCAAGCGGCATTTTTTACCTTTCCCCGGTTAGTCGGTCGTCGGGCATCCGGCCCGGCTGTCCGCGCAAAAGCGCACATATCGGTTTCACAATATGCGGTTCCGGTTTGTTTTCCCGGAGGCTGAAAGCAGCCCTCGGATTGCAGCCGCTGTAGGTTTCCCGAAAGCCCGCTGCTTATCTGTGTACTCAATTATAACATATATTAACCGCAAAAGCAACTGTTTTTTGTGTGTTATCTCAAAGGAGCATACACAGGACCGCAAATAAACATGTGCGCTTCCCATATAACAAAATAATCGCCGAAAATATGGCGAAAAAGAGTTTTTTATGGTATAATAGTATAGTGCGGCGCGCGTTTTTCGGAGCGCCGCAGCGACAAGCTCTTATTTTCAGATTAACAAAACCGGGAGGACAGCCTGCCATGAGCTATATCGACAACACCCGCTGCATAGCGGAAATATATAAAGACGGAATTGCGATAGCGTCAACCGAAAGCGCTCTCTCTTATGACTCCGCAGCGGAGGTCTCGCTCAAGTCACTTCCTTTTGAAGATGGCGAGGCGGTATTTATCAGCGCTTTTTCCGGCACGGGACTCGACGGAGCAAATGCCGCCGAAATCAGGATTTCAATCCCTGCAATCGCGAAAATCCTTGCGATAGTCAGGCATTCGCCGTTCTGGTGCCGTCCCGCGTTCTGCGGCAGTACTGCCGCAGTGCCGGATAATACCCAGGCTTTGCTTATAAAGCGCGCCGATGACGCATACGACTGCATCGTGCCGCTGGTCGGGGATACGTACAAATCCGTAATATCCGGCGGCGATGACGGCGTCAGAGTCCGCGTCTTTTCCGGCGTCGACGGCATCGGCGTGATAGACAGCCACCCCGCATTTGTCAGAACGACGGCGTCGTCTCCCATGGATGCGGTTAATTCCGCGGCCCGGAGAATCTCCCGCCTGCTCCCGAACTGCCGGCTCAGGAGCGAAAGAAAAATGCCGGAGGTTTCCGAACGGTTAGGCTGGTGCAGCTGGGACGCACTGCATATTTTCGTCAACAAACGGGAGCTTCTCGAAAAGGCGGCTGAGTTTGCGGAAAAGAAAGTGCCTGTGGGCTATGCGATAATTGACGACATGTGGGCGGACTGCACGCTCATAGACGTCTTCCCGCGGGAGCTTGAATGCGACGAAACAATGATTCCTACGATGCACAAGGCCCGGATGCGCGATTTTTCCGGCGATCCTTTGCGCTTCCCGGACGGAATGGCCGATGCAATTTCCGCGCTTAAGGCCGCCGGGATTCCAAACGTCGGAATATGGTTCCCCACCACGGGATATTGGTACGGACTTGAGCCTTCAGGGCCTCTCGCCGAAGAATTCCGCGACAGACTTATAAACGGAGCCGGAGACAGGCTTATAATAAAGCCCGAGAGCGATGCCGCCGACAGCTGGTTCGCTTTCCTCTGTGCGAGGGTTCGCAGTTGGGGAGGAGATTTTGTAAAAATCGACAATCAGGGCTTTCACCGTTACTACAGCGGAATCTGCCCTGTCGGTAAGAGCGCGGCCGTAATTCAGCAGGCTATAGACAAAGCCGTATTCGGATATTTTGACGGAGCGCTCATAAACTGCATGGGAATGCCGAACGAATGCATGTTCAACCGCCCGGAAAGTGCCGTAAGCCGCTGTTCGGACGATTTCCAGCCGGAAAACGCGGAATGGTTCACCAAAAACATACTTCAGTGCTCATTCAACGGACTGCTCCAGGGACGTTTCTTCGTAAATGACTGGGATATGTGGTGGACGGATGACGGTCAGGCCGTAAAGAACGGTCTCTGCAGGGCAATAAGCGGCGGTCCCGTGTATCTCTCGGACAAAATCGGAAGGACACGCCCGGAAATTCTGGCTCCGATAATTCTTAAAGACGGAAGGCTTCTGCGCTGTGACGAAAGCGCCGCTCCCACGCCCGACTCTCTCTTCGACGATCCCCGTTCCTCCGGCAGACCGTTCAAAATCCGTAATACGATAAAGGGATGCGGGCTTGTGGCCTGCTTCAATCTCGATGCCGGAAACGCTCCGGTAACCGGAAGAATATCCCCTTCCGATGCGCTGCTTACCGGCACCGAATTCATCTGCAGGGAGTTTTTCTCCGGTGAGACCGTAAAGCTCAGAGCGGGTGAAGCCATAGAGTTCCGTCTCGTCAGCAGAGACGATATTAAGCTGTATTCATTCTGTCCCGCAGGCGGCTGCGACGTCGTTCCCCTCGGACGCACGGATCTCTATACCGGTGTCGGCGCGGTTTCGGCTTTTGCTGACGGAAGGCTCACCCTTGCAGAGGGCGGCAGAATCGCCTTTTATTCCGAAAAGAAGCTGAAGATAACGGCGGAGGGACTTGAGATATCGTCCGAACGAAAGGGTAACGTATATACGGCAGATGTTCCT
>JAKSPQ010000095.1 GCA_024404665.1 Clostridia bacterium | reverse complement strand
ATCTTGGGAGCGAATCTGGAAACCTCGGCTCTGGGAGCGGGAATTGCCTTGAGGATGACTTCATCGATGATGTAGTCACGGGCAACATGAGTGGTTTCGAGAGCCTGCTTGATGATTTCGGGGGTAAGTCCGTCTACCTTGAGGTCCATCTGGATGGCGGTGATGCCCTTGTGGGTACCGGCAACCTTGAAGTCCATATCTCCGTAGAAGTCTTCAACACCCTGAATATCGATCATGGTGTCCCAAGAGCCGTCCTCGGCAGTGATAAGGCCGCAGGAGATACCGGCAACGGGAGCCTTGATCGGAACGCCGGCATCCATAAGAGCAAGAGTGGAGCCGCAGATGGAGGCCTGAGAGGTCGAGCCGTTGGAGGAAAGGATCTCGGAGACGAGTCTGATTGCGTAGGGGAATTCTTCCTCGGAGGGGATTACGGGGAGGAGAGCTCTCTCGGCGAGAGCGCCGTGGCCGATTTCACGTCTGCCGGGGCTGCGGATAGCCTTGGCTTCACCGGTGGAGTAGCCGGGCATATTGTAATGATGCATATATCTCTTGCCGGCGCTCTCTTCGATGCCGTCAAGCTCCTGTGCGTAATCAAGGGTGGAAAGGGTTGCGCAGGTGAGAGCCTGGGGCTGTCCTCTGGTGAAGAGACCGGTTCCGTGAACTCTGGGAAGAAGTCCGACCTCGGCACCGAGAGGTCTCATCTCGTTCATTGCGCGGCCGTCTACTCTCTTCTTGTCCTCAAGCAGCCAGCGGCGGACGACCTTCTTCTGCATCTTGTACTCGAGTTCGGCCCACTGATCCATGCAGGTGGGATACTCGTCGATGAAGTTGGCCTCTACAGCCTGCTTGATGGGAAGCATTCTTGCGTCGCGGACGGTCTTGTCGTCGGTATCGAGGGCGAACATGAGGTCCTTCTCGCAGAATTTGAAAATATCGTCGAACATTTCGTGATCAAGCTCGCCGGAGGGGAAGGAGAACTTGGGCTTGCCGATTTCGTCCACTATGGCGTTGACGAAGCCGAGCAGGTCCTTTATCTCGCTGTGAGCGAGCATGATGGCGTTGTACATATCCTCGTCGGAAACCTCGTTTGCGCCGGCCTCGATCATGACAACCTTTTCCATGGAGGCGGCAACGGTGAGGGCAAGGTCGGACTTCTTGGATTCCTCCGCAGTGGGGTTGATGATGAACTTGCCGTCGATCATGCCGACTTCAACGCTGGCAACGGGACCGTTCCACGGAATATCGGAGATGGAGAGAGCGACGGAAGCGCCGAGCATGGCGACAACCTCGGGTGCGCAGGCGGGGTCATAGGACATAACCGTGAGAACGAGGGAAACATCGTTGCGGAGATCCTTCGGGAAGAGGGGCCTTACGGGTCTGTCGATGACACGGGAGGAAAGAATTGCATTTTCGGAAGGCTTGCCTTCTCTTCTGAAGTAACCGCCGGGAATCTTGCCCGCGGCATACATTTTCTCGTCGAAATCGACGGAGAGGGGAAGGAAGTCGATGCCCTCACGGGGCTCCTTGGATGCCGTGGCGGTGCAGAGAACCGCAGTGTCACCGTACTTTACAAGGCAGGCTCCGTTGGCAAGTCCGGCCATTTTACCGGTCTCGATGGAGAGCGGTCTGCCGGCAAAGGTGTAGTTGAAAACATGGTGGTCGGCAAAGACCATCTGCTTTGATTTAACTTCGTACATTATTGTACCTCCGTTGTTATTTTTATCCGCGGAGGCTTAGCACTTAACACCGGGTCGCGACGGTGCGGCGCGGCACAGTGTTAAATGCTTTTCCCCCGGCGGTTGGGTTTCATTTAAAGACAGGGCGGGTTCGGCTGTTACGCCTCTCCCGCCCGTCTGCGGAATATCCGACAGAATCGGGACCAGAAAATTACTTTCTGATTTCGAGTCTGGCGATGATCGAACGGTAGCGCTCGATATCGTTGTTCATCAGATACTTCAGCAGGTTTCTTCTGCGACCGACCATCTTGAGAAGACCGCGACGGCTGTGATTGTCGTTCGGGTTGATCTTGAGATGCTCGTTGAGAGAGTTGATTCTGTTTGTCAGAATCGCGATCTGAACTTCGGGCGAGCCGGTATCACCTTCAACGGTGGCATACTCGGCGATAATCGCCTGCTTTTCTTCCTTTGTCATGCTATTTCACCTCATGCATGGAATTTATGCGCAACCAAAGCAACCGGCGGGTGAAATGCCTTTGAGGCCTGTTTCCCGGAAACTGTGGCAGCGTCATATATAATTATTTTATCACAAAAAGCCTTAAATGTAAAGACTTTTTTCAATATTTTAAAAAAGATATATTATTAATATAAAAATACATATTACATATAATTTCAATCTGGACTGCGTCCCAAAATTGACACCGGGTGTATAATGGTCGTATGGGTACAAAAGAAAGGAAAAAGAACTAGAAATACAGCGGCTGAAGAAGGAAAGCAATAGAGAAGAGTATCGCTATGCTGTCCTTACGATAATGCATGCGTGGAGAGTTTTTTGCCACAGCAAAAAAAGAATTGATATATCGCAAGAAATATGCTATAATTGATGAAGTCAGGAAAGACGTAACTGATTATATTGAGAACTTTTACAACAGAAAACGTTTGCATTCCTATCTGGGCTATATGAGCCCCGTTGAATTCAGATTAAAAAACTGCGCATAATATATTGATTAACGTGTACCCGTACGTCCGCGCGGTACCCGTGGGCAATTATGGGACGCAGTCCAAGGGAGAAAAAATGAAAAAAATCGCGATAATCACCGGTGCTTCGAGCGGCATCGGGAAAGAATTTGCAACCACGCTCAAGAATCACGGGACCTATGACGAGGTCTGGGCAGTCGCAAGAAACAGCGAGAGGTTGGAGGAACTGAAAAAGGAAATCCCGTTTCCGGTGAAAGCGATTTCTTTGGATCTGTCTTCTCCCGATGCGGGCAGCGTCATCGGCGATATGCTGAAGGCGGCAGACACCGAGGAAAAAAGCAAGGGCAGCGCCCTTACCGTCGGTATTCTCATCAACTGCTCGGGCTTCGGTATTTTTGCCGGAGTAAAGGATACCCACGTCGCCGACAGCCTCGGAATGATCGATCTCAACTGCCGCGCTCTCACGGCCGTAACCCTTGCGGTTCTTCCTTATATGGAAAAGGGCTCGGAAATAATCAACATTGCGTCGGTGGCAGGCTTCCAGCCGATTCCGTACATCAACATATACGGCGCGACAAAGGCTTATGTGCTTTCTTTTTCCAGAGCTCTTGCCCGCGAGGTGAAAAAGGACGGCATCAGGGTACTCGCCGTTTGTCCTTTCTGGACAAAGACGAGGTTCTTCGACCGTGCGATAGACAAAAACGGGGAAGCCGTTGTGAAGAAATATGTCGCGATGTATACGCCGGACTTTATAGTAAAAAAAGCCTGGCGAGCCCTCGAAAGGACCCGCCGCGACTATGTGGTGCCCGGCTTTAAAGCCGCCGGACAGGTATTTCTTGTAAAGCTGCTGCCTCACAGTCTCGTTATGAATATCTGGATGAGTCAGCAGAAGCTTAAGTAAATAACTCAGGACACAGCAGGATTGGCGAGAGCATCGACAATGCTGCTGAGTTCTTTATTAAAGGTTTTTGCGTATCTGGAGTAATAGGTTGTCCAGGAGTCGTCATCGGCCTGAACCTTCTGTCTGAAGAGAAGGAACGGATTGTTCGAGAAGGAATTTCCGAACATGTATCCGAAGTCGAGAACCACGCCCTTTCTGATAATATCGTAAACCTGGGACGCGCTGTCGTCGCTGGAATAACGGTACTTCAGCATGGTTTCAAAGTAAACGGGAGCGATGCTGCGGTATGCCTCGGAGTTGAAGCACTCGATTACATCGGTGGTCATATCGTAGGTCTTGGTACCTACGGGGATGCAGATGGATTCGTGAGTGTTGGAAATGTATGTGCGGTAGGCGTTCTGGTCTGCATCGAGCTTCGGCGAAGGCATTACGCCGAAGTCGAAGTCGAGCTTCTGGTCAACGATGGCGATGGGAGTCACGTAGAACATTGCCTGATGGCTCTTGAACATCGCGTACATGGACTGGTCGGGGCTGAAGACGTTGTCGTTGTGGTGGAGAAGCTTGTTGATGGCCTCGAGAACGTTCTGGTTCTTTTCGTCGTCGAGCTTCATTACGAGGGAGCCGTCGGCCTGTTTGCCGATGATCTGCAGACCGAAGCCGTAGAAGAAGGAGTCGAGTCTTGCCACGTCTACTACACCAAGGCCGTAGATGTCGCCGTAGTCCGGAGTATTGTTGCCGTTGGCTTCCTCATAGGTGCCGTCGATGAGCTTTGTGAGCTCCTCGAGGGTCCACTTCTGATCGAGAACCATCTTGTAAAGCTCGGCGTCGGAAATGCTGTGAGAGCCCGTGAGGGTCTTGTCGAACATGACGCAGGCCATGTTTCTTACGGAGCCGTAATCGGAGTTGTTGATTGAGAAATAAATTTTACCGTCGATGGATACGGTGTCGGCAAAGTCGGAGGCGTACCACGGATTGGAAAAGTCGAGATGCTTTGCGTCGCTGAGGTTTGCGAGCAGGCCCTTGGTGGCCATTACGGGGGGATTGAGGTTGTAAGCGATTACGAGATCGTATTCGCCGGAGCCGTCCTTTACGGAGCTCTCAACCTTGGTCATGAACGCATCGCGGTTGCTCCAGTTGCCGTTTTCCATGTTGAAAACGAGCTTAACGCCGAGTCTGTCTTCAAGAGTTGCAATTCTGTTGAAGAGCGCGGACTTCAGCATGTCGCCGGAATCGGCGGCATCGGGATCGACGTAGAACTGCTTAGCCTGCTCCTGGCAGGCGAGGATGCTTACGTCTGCTCCGCCGTAGTTGACATCGGCGGGAATTTTGTCCTTGAGGTAGCCGTCGGCGTCATAAAGGCTTTCCGTTGTTTCGTCGGAAGAGCCTGACGTGGCATTTGCGGAAACGGTTGTCGTCTCTCCAGGGGTTTCCGGCTTGGCACAGGCAACCGCGGCAAAGAGAAGAATTCCGGCAATAATGAATGCCGCTATTCTTTTTGTGAGTTTCATTTTGATATTCCTTTCTGGAAATATAATATAATATACGCTAATATTATAATCCTTTTGGGCCAGATTGTCAAGAATCATTCTTTCGAAAACAGCACACAGCCTGAATGCAGTCGGCATATTGCACTAAACAAGGACGAAAAAAATGGTGATTTTTCCGAATTTGATCCGATATAGCAAAAAACAGTTGACATCACTTTATCAAAATGATATAATCACATAAAGAAATATTATTTTCGAAAGGAACTCCAGAAATGAAAAAGAGCCTGCAATTAATCGCTCTTCTTATGGCAGCGCTTACGGTTCTTGCCGTATTCGCGTCCTGCGCCGAACCCGAAAACCCGTCGGATGTAACAACTCCGTCAGCGGTTGTTGATTCCACCGGCGGCCCCGATGAGACAAAATCCATCTACGACAAGGACGGCTATCTCCTTGACAAGATTCCCGATGATCTCAAGTTCAACGACGAAGAAATCAACATCCTCTGCTGGAAGGCCGAGAGAGACGAGTTCGAAATCACCGAAGACAAGCTTGACGGTACCATCGTTACCGAAGCTATCTACAACAGAAACATAAACACCGAATCCAGACTCGGTGTGAAGCTTGTATGGGATATGATTCCCGGAGACAACGGGAACATCGATAATTTCTGCAAGCAGGTTGAGAACCAGTATGCGGGCGGTTTTATCTATGATATAATTGCCACATATACCCGTACCGCAGGTACTCTCTGCACCAAGGGCTATCTCCAGGATCTCAATGACATTGAGAATTCTTACCTTGACTTCAGCAATCCCTGGTGGCCTGCCAGACTTACCAAAACCGTAGATATCAACGGCAAGATGTTCTTTGCGTCCGGAGATATCTCCACGAACATCCTTCACTTTATGTACGGTATCTATTACAACAAGGAACTTCTCAACTCCATGAACCTCGAGGACCCGGTCAAGTTCGTCGACGACAAGACCTGGACCATCGATAAGCTCATCGATATGACCAAGGATGCATACAGCGATCTCGACGGCAACGGAAAGATTTCCGAGGGCGACAGATTCGGCTTCGGTGCCATTTACTACCACCTCGACGCTTTCTACACCGGCTCCGGCCTCAGACTTCTCGAGTCCGATCCCGAGGAACTGATCGTTATTTCCGAGGACTTTACTTCGGACAAGACCATAGCCCTCTGCGACAAGCTGGCTGATTGGCTTGTTACCGAAAACTGCTACATTTCTTCCGACTCCACAACCCGCAGCTACCAGGTACCGTTTGTAAACGGCAACGAGCTCTTCTGCCAGAACAGAGTTTACATGGCTGACCAGCAGAACGGCTGCAAGCTCCACGACGTAACCTGGGAATACGGAATTCTCCCCACTCCTCTTTACGATGAAAACCAGGAGGAATACATTACCGTTCTCGGCAACCCCGTAACCCTCTGGTGCATCGAAAAGGATCAGACTCCCGAGCGTCAGTCCATGAACTCCGCCGTTATGGAATGCCTTGCTTCCTATGGCTACAGACTTACCACTCCCGCCCTCTTCGAGACCAACATGAAGTACAGATACACTCCCGACCAGAAGGGTGATTCGATGAGAATGTTCGATATCATTCACGACAACATCGACTTCGACCTCGGACGTATCTTCTCCAAGCAGAACAGCTACATGTCCGAGATTCCCACCAGAATCATCTCCGACGGCGGAAAGTACGGAGCTGTTGCTACCGCAAAGTATAAGACCGTCAAGACCCTTATCAAGAACCAGCTTATCAAGCCTCTTCTTGAGAACTACGACTGGTAACCGAAATTAAAAAAACGAATGCGGAGCTGTTTTTCAAAAAGCTCCCGTAATAAAAGCAGAGCGCAGAGCCTGACGGTTTTGGCGCTCTGTTTTTTTGCGGTTGTAAAAACCGAGTGAAGAAATAATTGACAATTACCGATAATAATGGTATAATTACTTTAATTATACACATAACTGCTGTGAAAGGGTTATAACATGAGTAATATTATGAGAAACGAGCATCCGCGTCCGGATTTTTTCCGTCCTTCCTGGGTTTGCCTCAACGGTGAATGGGAATTTGCGGAGGACCCCGCGGACTGCGGCTTCGAGCGCGGCTTAAGCGCCGCAGATGCCGATGACGCCCTGTTTGATTTTAGAATAAACGTGCCCTTCTGCCGCGAATCCGAGCTCTCCGGACTCGGACATAAGGAATTCTGCGACGCTGTCTGGTACCGCAGAAAGCTTATGCTGTCCGAAGGCTGGCTCGAGGACGGCAAAAGACTTCTTCTTCATATAGGCGCCTGTGACTGGCAGACAACCATATGGGTCAACGGAAAATTTGCCGGAGAACACATAGGCGGATACAATCAGATTACAGCGGACATCACGCGCTTTGTTTCGGAGGGTGAGAACGTAATCACCGTAAGAGCGAGAGACCTTGTGCGCACAGGAAACCAGGCTGCGGGAAAGCAGTCGCAGCGCTTCGGCTCATACGGCTGCATGTACACGAGGACCACGGGTATCTGGCAGACCGTTTGGCTCGAAAACGTTCCCGAGGCCTACGTGAAGAATTTCAGATTATATCCCGATATTGCCGGACAGAGCGTTACGGTCGTCGCAAACGTGAAAAACGCCGAGGGCGCGCTTCTGTCTGCGGCAGCCGATTATGAGGGAAAGCGCGTCGGAATGGCATCCGGCCGTGTTTCCGGAGGAGTCGCTGCCGTTAAGCTTCCGCTCTCGGAGCTGCATCTTTGGGAAATCGGCCACGGACGTCTGTACACGCTTAAGCTGAATCTTACGGGAGCCTGCGAAACCGACGATGCCGTAGAGAGCTATTTCGGTATGAGAAGCGTTTACGCAAAGGACGGCTTCGTTTACCTTAACGGCAAGCGTATTTTCCAGCGCCTTGTTCTTGACCAGGGCTTCTATCCGGACGGTATTTATACCGCTCCCTCCGAGCAGGCCCTCATCGACGATATCGAGAGATCCGTAGCCTGCGGCTTTGACGGCGCGAGACTCCATCAGAAGGTGTTTGAGCCCCGATTCCTCT
The DNA here is from genome assembly GCA_024404665.1 of Clostridia bacterium. Classification (GTDB taxonomy): domain Bacteria; phylum Bacillota; class Clostridia; order Oscillospirales; family CAG-272; genus CAG-390. The sequence goes on along the minus strand of JAKSPQ010000095.1, from coordinate 1,247 downwards.
ATCACTGCGACAGACTCGGCTATATTGTCTGGGGAGAGCACGGAAACTGGGGAATGGATATAAAGAGACGCGAGGCCTGGGCCCCCTTCGTTCCCGAATGGACGGAGATTATCGAGAGAGACTTCAATCATCCCGCCATCATCGGCTGGTGTCCGCTCAACGAAACCGTAAGGGATCAGGATCCGATATTCTTAAGACTGCTCTCGTCGGTTACCCGTTCGCTGGATCCCACGAGAATGTACATAGACGTATCCGGTTATCAGCACGTTGAGGGCGCCACGGATATATACGATACTCACGATTACGATCAGAATCCCGAAAGCTTCGGCGCGAGATACTTTAAGCAGACTGCCGACGGCACAAGCGCCGACCGTTACAACGTTCTCTTCAAGGACAAATCCACATTCGTTTCCGAATACGGAGGAATAAGATGGGCTCCCGAAGGCGCCGGCTGGGGCTACGGAGACGCTCCCAAGACCGCCGATGAATTCCTTAACCGCTTTAAGGGACTTGCCGATGTTCTCCTTGACAATCCGGGTGTCGGCGGACTCTGCTATACTCAGCTCACCGATGTCGAGCAGGAGGTAAACGGTCTGTATACATATGCCAGACAGGCCAAATTCCCTCCGGAGTTCTTTAAAAAGGTGCTGCAGAGAAAAGCGGCCTGCGAAGACTGATTTTACCGAAAAAAGATAATATTCTTAATCAAAGAAGGTTTTTAATATGAGTGATATGATGAAGGCAGCCGTTCTTTACGGCAACGAGGACATCAGATACACCGATTGGAAAATGCCCGAGCCCGGACCCGGAGAGGTTCGCGTAAGAGTCAGGGCGGCCGGTATATGCGGCTCGGATATCCCGAGAGTTCTTGCAAACGGCGCGCATTTTTAGCCGGTTGTTCTCGGACATGAGTTCTCGGGAACCGTCGACAAGCTCGGAGAGGGAGTCACGGAGCTTGAAATCGGAGATACGGTCTCCGGAGCTCCGCTCAAGCCCTGCATGAAGTGCCCCGACTGCGCAAAGGGCAATTATTCGCTTTGCAAGCATTATTCCTTCGTAGGCTCGAGAGAGCAGGGAAGCTTTGCACAGTATGTGGTTCTTCCGGCCGTAAACGCCGTCAAATATTCCCCGGAGGTTCCCTTCGAGCAGGCTGCGATGTTTGAGCCCGCGACGGTATCGCTGCACGGCCTTGCCTGCAACGGCTTCAGAGCAGGCGCGTACACCGCCATCTGCCGAGGCGGACCAAC
>JAKSPQ010000094.1 GCA_024404665.1 Clostridia bacterium | reverse complement strand
GCTGCCGAAGGCCGGCTGTCAGGGACGGTTCCGCGTGGCGACCAAGTACGGCAGACTCCGGAACTATAGTCGCAAGACCGGGACGAGACTTAGGTGGCAGGCTAGAGTCAAGAAGGGTCTTATTGGCTGAAAGAAAGGCAGCTCAAACGAGCTGCCCTTTTTTTCGGACTTTTAAACAGATACCGGATAATTACTTTCTGAATCTCTTGCCGGATTCCCTGAGGTAAACTGCCATTGCCTGTGTCCAGTCGGTCTGGATAATGTCGTAGCCTCTGTCGGCGAGCCAGCCCCAGCCGTAATCGGGAGATACGGTGAAGGAGGTATCGTCGGAGTGTCCGGCTGCGAGCTGAGCCTTGTAGTTGTAAATGATGGCGTTGGCCCAGACGAGCTTGCCGTCCTTATGGAGCTTGTCGATGAATTCCGCGGAGCCGACGCCCTGGGTTTCATCGGTGAACACTACCTCGCAGCCGACGTAGTTGATATTTCTCTTCATGAGATTCTCGTGAACGTCTCCGGGCTCCTTGAGGATGGGAAGATAGCAGATTTCGGGAGCGTACTCCTCCATGAGATCGAAGAGCTCGTCCTTGGGAGAGGACTTGACTACGATTTGGTCTATCATGCCGTGAGCCTTGATGGCGTCGGAAATCTCCTTGGGGTTCTCCCAGAATTTATCGACGTTGATGTAGCAGCGGTCCTTGAAGCGGTCAAGGACTTCATCGAAGGTGCAGAGCGGGAACTGTGTGAAATCGCGGTCATAGTTAAGGTAACGAAGGTCGCGGATTTCCGCATCGGTCATCTGCCAGATGCGCTGCTTGCTTTCGGGACCCTTGTAGCCGAGATGTCTTTCCTCCATCTTGGGGTGGAGAATCCAGAGAGTGCCCTCGGCGCTCTTGGATACGTCAACCTCAATCATGTCGGCGCCGTGAGAAACGGCGATTTCGTATGATGTGATTGTGTTGCAGGGAATGTTTCCTCCGCATTCGCCGCGGTGAGCGGCGATGATGATGCGTTCGGAGGCGTCTTTCATAAGATTGAAGGCCATTTTTTATTTACCTCATTGATATTAATATGGATTTAATGACGTTAAAGTCCCAAAGCAGGCTTTGCGATGAATCAGGACTTGATCTGCTGCTTTTTGAAGATCGGGAAGCAGAGGAAGATCAGAGCGGCGGAGAATACCGCGATATAGAAGGCGCCGAGCCAGGGAAGGAAGTCTCCTACCGAGATTATGGTGCCCGCTCCGTTGCTGATGAAAAGCTTTAAGAGATAAGTGAAGGACGTGTCTCCGGTGTAAACCGTGTTGAAATACGTCTCTGCGGGAATCGAAAGATAAGATGTGAGGTCCATATATGCAAACGGCAGGAATCTCGCAAAGCCGAAGCCCATGGAGTTCAGAAGCTGGCATATGGCCTGAGCGTTTCTTCCGACGAAAAGATTCAGGGCGATGGGGATGATGATCGCGCCCGGAGCCTTCATTGTGAGTATGCCGAGTATTACGGCTATCGCAATGAAGGGCAGGAGGCTGAAGGAGCGGAGCAGAAGCACAAACAGCGATGAGAACAGGAAGCCCACCTTTATCTCTTTTCCGAAGAGAAGGTAAACGTCCGCTCTGAACATATCCGTTCCGATTCCGAGAACGGAATTCATAATAAGGAGAACAATGTAGGAGGCAAGGAGAAGAGCTCCCCAGATGATTGCGAGGCTTATGAGCTTGGCTCCGAGTATTTTGGAGCGGCTGCGGGGCCTGATGAGCAGAAGCCTTGCGGTTCCGGAGCTGTATTCGCTTGTGAGAGTGAGAGCTCCCAGAAGAATCATGATTACGGAAATGATCTGCGCCGCAAGATTGAGCTCGAACTGAAATGCCGTTCTCTGCGACTCTGCAAAGGCCGACTGAAGCGGAGCATTGTGCTTAAGGCTGAACACACCGGTTTTCAGCGCGGAAAACACGCTTTTCTTCTCGTTTTCGAGCTGACGGCAGTAGTCTTTGTAATTCTTGTACCTTTCCGAAAGCTCAGAGCTTTCGAACGTATCCTGGTCTACGGGCTGCAGCGCTCCCGCGGAGCGCAGAACGGAGGACATCATGGATACGGTGTTGAATTCCCAGCCGTTGTCCTTTACTCCTTTATCCGTAAGATACTTCAGAGCATCCGTGTAATAAGCGTATGCGTCGGTAAGAATTCGCGAGTTTTCTTTTATGAGAAGAGCCTCCTTGTTTGAGGGCTCCTTCTTAAGCAGTGCCTCGGCTTCCTTTACGGCTTCCTCTGTAAGCTTTATTTCGGCCTCGGCGGCGCTCAGAAGCTTTTTGTAATAATCGGATATATCAAAGGAGCGGATTTCGTTTTCGAGCTCGTGAAGCTCGCCGGAGACCCTGTTCAGCATCTCTGTGATTACTTCTCCGGTTATGTACTTTTCAAGGTTCAGTATATCGTAGTTCGGTTTGTCGCTGTCGGATGAGAATTCCTCCGGTACTCCGTACATCTCGATGTACAGATTGTTTACGTATTCTACGTACCAGCCCTCCTCAAACATTTTGGCATAGGTTTCTTTTCCGGATCTCAGCACCTCGGTTTCGTTGCGGGTAATGTATGCGTCCGTGAGTCGGGAAATATAAAATCTGTAAATGACTGAGCCCGGCTCGGCATTGAGGTCGGCGAGGAAGGCCCTTGCCTGATAGCGTCCGGAGAAATACGCCTCGGGAGCGTACTGGTTGTTTTTGGCATAAAGCGCTGCGCTCTCAAGATCGTCTCCGGGATCCTCACGGTTCAGCGAATTTACGATTCCGCGGACGCCGCTCATGAGAAGCGGGAGTATAAAGCAGAACGCGATCAGAAGGATTCCTATAACCCTCAGGGCATTCTGGCCGGCGACCTTGATAAGCTCGTTCTTTATAAGAGGCATCATACCGCGCCTGCGGACGTTATTGCCTCCGGGGGTCGGAATCGAGCTCATTTTCTTTGCTTCTTCCATCAGCCGTTACCTCCTTCGCTGCTTTTCGGTGACTCCTCCGGGAAGGGAAGAGAGGGATCAAAGCCGTCGCCGTCCCAGACGGGGGCTTCTTTGTTTTCACTGTCCCGAACGGAACCGTCAGGGGTTCCTATGCCTTCGGGAGCTTTGGCGGACAGGCCTTCCTCTTCGGGGGATAAGGTAAATCCGGGATCGGTTTCCTCTTCATCCGGGACGGCGGGAGGATTTACCTTCATGCCGGATACGGTTACGGCCTGGTCGGAGCCCGCCGCGGCGACGCCCGTGACGTCAAGGAAGACATCCTCGATGGAGCGCTTGGCGGCTTCAACCGAGTAGATTCTTACGCCGCAGTCGCAAAGAGCGGCGACGGTATCGGGGATAGCCTCGTGCTCAAGCTCGCCGTGCAGGACCGAGGGGTTCTCCGTCCGCAAATGCTCTAAGAATTTCGGAACGTATGCGTTTGTTCCGGGGTCGATTTCGACGGTGATAACGGCGGATGAGCCGCCGGAGTTTCTGACTTCATCGATGGTCATCGTGCGGAGAAGCTCGCCGGAGCTTATGATTCCGATGCGGTCGCAGATGAGGTCGAGCTCCGCAAGCTGGTGACTCGAAATAAAGACGGCGGTGCCTTCCTTTTCGGTAAGGCTGCGGATAATGTCGCGCAGCTCCTTGATTCCGGCGGGATCCAGGCCGTTTGTGGGCTCGTCGAGCACGAGCAGACGCGGCCTGTGCAGAATCGCCTGAGCAAGTCCCAGGCGCTGACGCATGCCGAGAGAGTATTTTGAGATCTTCTCGCCTATTCTGTTTTCAAGTCCGACGAGCTTTACGACCTCGTTTATTCTGTCCTCCGTGATGCCGTCGTACATACGTGCATACTGGCGGAGATTTTCTTTTCCGGAGAGGTATTTGTACATTTCGGGGTTCTCGATGATGCCTCCCACGCATTCCATGGCATCCTCGAACTCGTATACAACATTATGACCGCAGATGCATATCGAGCCCTCGTCTATGCCGAGAAGACCGAGCATCAGTTTGATTGTCGTGGTTTTTCCGGAGCCGTTCGGGCCGAGAAAGCCGAAAACCTCTCCGGGATAGACACAGAACGAAATGCCTTTCAGTATCCTGCGGCCGCCGAGCTTCTTGGAAAGACCGTTGACCGTAAGAACCGGTGTAGTGTCGTTCAACATGCTTTTATCCTCCATATATTGTTTTCCTTGTTATCTTGCTGCGTGCTTTAAAAGCGTCTTCTCTCCGAATGTGTATTTTTTATCGCAGAAGCGGCAGGCTACCTCGAGCTCGCGGGGCTTGCCTTCGGCCTCCTGCTCGTCAAGCAGCTTAAGGATGTCCTTTTCTCCTATCGACGATACCGCCCTCAGCATTCTTTCCTTTGAGCAGGTGCAGACGTAATCCGCCTCGAGCTCGTCGAAAATGTCATAGGGAATGCCCTCAAGAGCGATGTCGGCAATTTCCTTCAGGCTTTTGCCCGAATCAATGAGATGAGAGATGCCCGAAAGCGCCGATGCGTTTCTTTCGAGAATCGGTGTGATTGAGGGATCCGAGAAGGGAAGCAGCTGTACGAAGATGCCTCCGGCGGCGCGGCAGGTGCAGTCAGTGTCCACAAGCACGCCCAGAGCGCATATTGTCGGTGTCTGCTCGCTTGTCACGTAATAATTCGCAATGTCCTCAGCTATTTCTCCGGATACAAGCTCTACGGAGCCGGAATAGGGCTCTCCGGAGCCAGTATCCCTGATTACGTTAAGCATTCCTGAGCCCACTCCGGCACCGACGTCGAGCTTGCCGTTCTTCTTCAGCGGCAGTTCGACATCGGGATGCTGAATATATCCTCTTACGTTGCCCTTCCAGTCGGAAACGGCTATTACGCGGCCGCAGGGGCCGTCGCCGTTGAGGGACAGGGTAAGGGTATCCTGCTCCTCCTCGCCCATCATGGCGCCCATTACGGAGGCTCCCGTGAGGAGTCTGCCAAGGGTTGCCGTGGCAAGCGGTGACGTCCTGTGGTATGTTACCGCCTGATTTACGGCGCCCGTTGAGTTTATGACGTGAATTCTCGCGGAGCCGTCCGCGGTCATGGCTCTCAGTATTTTTATCTGTGACATACTTACGCCTCCGTTACTCCGAGAATCGGGAAGAGCTTATAGATGTCACCGGCGCCCATGACGATGACGGCATCGCGCTCCGTGAGCTCATGTGACAGCAGCTCGGCTGCGCTTTCAAAGGACGGGGCGTACACTCCGTTCTCGCCGATGGCATCGGCAAGCTTTTCGGACGAAACGCCGAAGGTCTCCATCTCGCGGGCGGCGTAAATATCCGTCACGAGGGCTCTGTCGGCCTGCCTTAAGGCCGATGCGAAATCGTCGAAGAGCTTGTATGTCCTCGAATAGGTGTGCGGCTGGAATACGCAGAAAATGCGCTCGTAGCCGATGTCGCGGCAGCCGTCAAGGGTCGCGCGGATCTCGGTCGGGTGGTGGCCGTAATCGTCGTAAACATCGGCACCGCAGAATTTGCCCTTGAATTCCATGCGTCTTCCGGCACCGCAGTAGCCCGAGATGCCCTCGGCAACAGCCCCAGGCTCGAGGCCGCATACTACGGCGGCTGCAAAGGCTGCGAGCTAATTCGCAATGTTGTGCTTTCCGGGAATAACAAGGTCGATGTGAGCCGAATTCTTGCCTCCGATGAGAATGTCAAAGGAGGGGAAGCCGCGGGACATGTCTATGTTCGCAGCCTGGAAGTCCGCCATCGGCTCCTCGTCAAAGTCTGAATGCTCCCTGGCTGAGAAGGTGACTGTGCGGCCGGGATAGGTTGCGAGCGCAAGCTTTACGTTGTTGTCGTCCCCGTTGATAACCGCGACGCCGGAGGGACCCGTAAGCGACGCAAAGCTTGCAAAGGAGCGTCTTATCTGTGTGATGCTGCTGAAATAGTCCACGTGGTCCATCTCTATGTTGAGTATGACCGCGACAGTGGGGTTGAAGTCAAGGAAGGAATCCATGTACTCGCAGGCCTCAAAGATGAACATGCCGTCGCTGCCTATGCGATAGGTGCTGCCGGCGTCCGGCATAACGGCTCCGCAGAGCACTGTGGGATCGGCTCCGGCGGCTCTGAAGGCAGTGGAGCAGATTGCCGTTGTCGTGCTCTTTCCGTGCATGCCGGAAATGCCTATGCGATGTCTGTAATAGGTCATAATATATCCGAGATAATCGGCTCTCGAAATGCAGGGAATCTCTCTTGCTCTGGCAGCCGTGTATTCCGGATTGTCCGGGGAAATCGCAACGGTGTAAATCACCGCGTCGTAGCCTGCGATATGTGAGGCCTCGTGTGAATAATATACATTGATGCCGCGCGCTTCGAGATCGCGGGTGAGGGAGGTTTCGGTTCTGTCCGAGCCTCCAACCTTATAGCCCTTTTTCAGGCTGAGCTCGGCCAGGGAGGACATATTTACACCGCCTATGCCGATAAAGAAGAGGGATTTTGCGCCTCTCAGCATATGCGATATTGCTTCCGCGCCGAAATGAGTATTTGGTGTTGACATGATAATATCATCTCCTGAATCGGATGAATTTGGCCGGTATTCACAATTTGATGAATATTATGAATACTGTATTCAGTAAATCGGGTTAAGAACAGACTTTTAATAAATAAAGAGTGAATAAATTAAAATAAATCAATTATGTTCACTAAAAAATCACAAAGCAGTCATATGCGGTTCACTATTATAGTATACAATAATTACATTATAATTGTCTTAAAAAATCCCACATAAGAAATCAGGTCGAAAAAATGGAAATCACAAATCTCAAAGTCAGAAAACTCTTTTCAGAGGGCCCCATGAAGGCGGTCGTTTCAATCACGTTTGACAACTCCCTGGCCGTTCATGATATCAAGGTAATCAATGCCGGCGACAGATTCTTCGTAGTAATGCCCAGCCGCAAGAACCCCGACGGAACCTTCCGTGATGTCGTTCATCCCATCAACGGTGAGTTCAGATCCGTCATCGAAACCGCTGTAATCACTGCCTACAACGAAGCTATCGATGCTGCATTTGCCGCTGCCGCCTACAACGCGGCCATGGCTTCCGAGGCTGCTGAGGCCGCTGCCGCCAAGGCTGCTGCTCAAGAGGCCGCCGACGAGCAGTAAGCCGCCGGAAGCTCTCATTCCGGGAGACGTTAAAGGTTATCCGACCTTGACGTCTCCCGTTTTTTTTGCTTCAGTTGAAGCGGCCCTCGACTCTGGGATCGTGGCTCATTTCAAGCTCCATGAGCTGCTGCTTGTCTATCAGCACGTTTCTGGGCTTGGTTCCGTTGGCGCCCGAGACAAAGCCCAGGGCCTCCATACGGTCTATGATCTTTGCTCCGCGTCCGAAGCCTATGGAAAGCTTTCTCTGCAGGAGAGAGGTGGCTATGCTGCCGTTTTCCACGGCGATGTGGAGTGCCTGGTTGAAGAGCTTGTCGGCATCCTGGCTGAATTCCGAAATCTCGCTGTCGTCGCCGCTCTTGTGCTTGCCTTCGTCATCCTCCGTGAGCCTGTCGGTCTCGCGGTCGATGCTTGCGATGAATTCCTCGTCGTATTCGACCTTTTCGGAATTGGCCTTGATGAAGTCCGTAACGGCTCTGACCTCGTCATCGGCGACAAACGCGCCCTGAATTCTGGCGGGCTTGGGAGAGCCGATGGGGGAGAAGAGCATATCGCCCTTGCCTATGAGCTTCTCGGCTCCGGCAACGTCTATGATGATTCTCGAATCCACGTTGGATACGACCGAGAACGCGATTCTGGAAGGCACGTTGGCCTTGATAAGTCCGGTGATTACGTTTGCGGAAGGTCTCTGAGTACCGATAATAAGATGTATACCGGCGGCTCTGGCCTTCTGCGCGATTCTGATGATCGCCGTCTCTATTTCGGTGGGAGACGACATCATGAGGTCGGCAAGCTCGTCGATGATGATTACGAGCCTCGGAAGCGGGATGAAGTCGGGATCGCCCTCGGACATAAGCTTGTTGTAGCCGTCGATGTCGCGCGCGTTGCAGTCCTCAAACAGCGTATAGCGGTGCTCCATCTCGTTTACGGCGGCGTTCAGCGTACCGGCCGCGCGCTTCATATCCGTTACAACCGGCACCTTCATGTGCGGCAGGCCGTTGTACATGCCCATTTCGATCTTTTTGGGGTCGATCATGATGAACTGGACTTCATCGGGGCGGGATTTGAAGAGAAGCGAGAGGATTATCGTGTTAATGCACACCGATTTACCGGAGCCGGTGGTACCGGCTACGAGCAGGTGAGGCATTTTTCCTATGTCAAAGAAGACCATGTTTCCGCCGACATCCTTGCCGAGACAGGCGGAAAGCTTTGAATTCATCGACTTGAATTTTTCGGATTCGATAAGATCGCGGATGAAGACGGTGGCTCTGACCTGGTTCGGAACCTCAACGCCGACGGCGTTCTTGTTCGGAATGGGGGCCTCCATTCTTATCGTTGCCGCAAGCTCCAGCGCGATGTCGTCCGACAGCGAGGCTATCGAGCGCACTCTGGTGCTCGCCTCGGGATACAGCTCGTATCTCGTGATTGTCGGGCCTCTCGAATAATCGATTTTCGCGATCTTGACGTTGAACGCGTTAAGCTTGTTCATTATCTTCTGTGCGTTTCCGCGCAGCTCTGCCGCAACGTCCTCCTGGGAGGGATTGACCGGCTCCTTGAGAAGCGATGTGGGCGGGAAGAAATACAGAGAGAGATTTTTGGCGCGGCGCTTGGCGGCATCCGTATCGGAGGACGCGCCGGAGTCTCCGGCAATCTCCTCGGGAAGGACTGAATCCGAATGAACCTCCTTCATTTCGGAGAGAAGCTCGGCGTCGGTGTGACCGTCGGACGAAGGCTTTGAGGGGGCAGGAGTGCTTGCCGCGGGCGGAAGGGGTATCGCTGCTGACGGGGTCTCATCGCTCTTTTCGGAGCCCGCGTCCGTTTTAGGCGCGGTTCTCTCGGTCTTCTTTCTTATTTCGAGGATGGGACGGTCGCCGTCGTCACCGTTTTGGGGAGCCGGGGCGGCGCTCTTACGGTCGCTGCCGGCGGAAATGGCGGCTGCAACGTCGCGCGCTCCTATGCCGGCGCCCGAGGTGGAGCGGCGGTTGCCGGCAAGGGCATCGTCCAGTATTTCAAGCGTGGGACGGCCGCTGTCGTTAGCTGACGCGGGTGTCTCGCCGAGCTTCTTTGCCGCAGTGGCGGCGGGCGCCTCGGCGGGGGGCATGACGGGAGCCGCTGCTGCGGGAACCGCCGGAGCAGCCGGAGTCTTGTCGTTTACCTTGCCCGAAACCAGGGCAAGCTCGGAAAGATCAAGCTCTCCGCTCATGGGAGCGGGATCCGAGCCCGGACGGCTGCCCAGCGCTTTTGCGGCAAGCTCCGCGTCGGATTCGGCCTTACGGCGGGCCTTTTCGGCCTCTCGGGCGGCATCTGC
>JAKSPQ010000093.1 GCA_024404665.1 Clostridia bacterium | reverse complement strand
AGCCATGCGGCTGAAGGCACGTTCTCAGGTGCCGTGTCGCGTCCCGCGCCTCCGGTTCCCGGTGAAATAAGCATTCAGGCAGCCACGGACGTATCGGGCGCAGACTGAGTTGTCACGCAGTTACTCCTTTAGGCCTTGATATTCTGACAAAAACACCCATTAAACATAAAGAACAGCGGACAGAGACGGGGTGGAAAGGGATGGGAAGAACATGCCAAACGACAACAAAAAGAAAAGTCTTCAGCGGCAGATTACCGCCGAAAGACTGAATGAAATGCTCCGCGAGATCGAAATCGATGCCGCGGGAAGCGTAAAGGAAGGAGAATATTCTGCCAGGGCTCGCATTACGGCGCTGTTTGACAGGGGCTCTTTCTCCGAAACCGACAGGTTTATCGCAAGAAGCTCCGAGCCCGATGAGGCCTCCGGAGTAATCACGGGCTACGGCTCCGTGGGAGGCAGACTTGTTTTTGCCTTTGCAGAGGACCGTTCAAGAATGAAGGGCGCGTTTGACAGCGTCTCGGGTAAGAAGATTACCGACCTTTTTGCCGCGGCAATCAGGAACAGGGCACCGATTGTCGGAATCTTTGATTCCGACGGTATGTGCATAGGTGAAGGCGTGGCTGCCATGTCCGCTCTCGGAGCGGTTGCCGCCGCATCGGCCTCCGCCGACGGCATTATCCCCCGCATCGCGCTTGTTCCCGGAGTTCTCGGAGGCACCGAGGCTGCGATTGCCGGCGGCTTTGACTTCATCGTCTCTTTAAAGAAGAGCGACGGAACCGGCAGCGATATTTTCGGCATACCTCCGTTCCTTACCGGAGTCAGAAATACTCCCGCCGACTGCGGATTTTCGTGCTGCGAGGCCGAAAGCGAAGCGGAGCTGGCGGATATTGCCAAGAGAATTATTTCTGTAATCCCTTCACACAGAGGTGAGGGGGCGAGCATTGCCGACCACGATCCCGCCGAAGAGAACCGCTCTCCCGACGTTTCGTGCCTTACAGGCGGTGAACTCTGCGAGGCGTTCGCGGATACGGATTCCTGCATCCGTCTTTATGAAAAATATACGGAGGGACTCGCTCTTGCAATAGCGCCCGTAGGAGGAGTCGGCTGCTTTATCGCGGCAGGCAACAGACTTGAGAGCGACGGCTGTCTTACCGAGGCGGATGCCGATGCGCTTGAGCGCTGCGTAAGCTTTGCCGACAGATTCGGCATGCCCCTGATTTTCCTTACCGACTGCCCGGGACTTGCGTCCGACAACGGTTCGGCCTCCTATCTGAAGACCGTATCCCGTCTTCAGAGCACGATAGCCCGAGCCTCGAATCCCAGGGTTGCCGCATTTATGGGAAGAGCATACGGCGCGGGCTTTATGCTCCTCGGCTCCAAATCCTCCGGAACGGATATTGTTTATGCGACACCCGACGCCTGCATCAGCGCTCTGTCTCCCGAGGCCTCGGTGGCCTTTGTATGGAACGACAGGGTAAAGGCCGGAGATCTTTCTTCATCGAGGGAAATGCTCGAGCGCGAATGGAAGGAAAGACTTTCATCGCCCGCGGAGGCTGCGCTTCTCGGAGAGGTCGATGACATCGTGCCTGCCGCCGAGCTCAGACCGAGAGTCCTTTCCGCGATATATATGCTGCTCGGCAAGATGCGCCGCGATGTCGGGAGAAGGTGGCATAAATGAGTGCCTTCTTTTCAAGAATAGGTGAAGCCGGCTTCTACGGAATCATCGGCATGGTCGTGATTTTCGTGGTACTCGGAATCATTTGGGGCATACTTGAGGCTTTCGGAATCATAGGCAAAAAAATCGCTGAGAAAGAACCGGAAAAGCCCGATGATGATATTCTGCTTCCGGAAATCACTGACGATTCCGACGAGGAAATCGCCGCTGTTACCGCAGCCGTTTATATGCTCCTCTGCGAGGAGGCCGCGCGCGACAACCGTGCTCCGTCAGCATTCAGGGTGGTGGCCTTCAAACGGGGAAGGGTATAAAGCCGAAACCCGGTTTTTCACCGGAGAAAAAAGAAAAACAACTTGCGCCGACGTTCGGAATTAACGAAGCCCGGCCGAAAGGAATAAATAATGAGACGTTTTAACGTAAAAGTAAACGGAAAAGATTATATTGTCGATATCGAGGAGATCGAAGCCGGCGCTGAAACCGCCGCTCCCTCTGTCGAAAGCGCTCCCGCCGCAAAGCCCGCCGCGGCAGAAAAGGCGCCCGTATCGGGCACCGAGATCAAATCTCCTCTTCAGGCTACCGTGGTTAAGGTAATAGTTGCCCCCGGAGCCAAGGTTTCTGCAGGAGACAAGCTCTGCGTTCTTGAAGCAATGAAGATGGAATACGATATAGTTACTCCGTGCGCGGGAACCGTATCATTTATAAAGACAGCGAGAGGAGCCACGGTTAACGAGGGCGATCTCCTTGCCGTGATAAGCTGAAAAATGATTATCGAAAAAATCGGACAGATATTCGAGACAACGGGAATAGCGGCAATGTTCGGCTCGGACGACCCGCTGCTTCCGCTGAAGTCACTCATAATGTACGTGATTGTGGGTGCGCTCGTTTACTGTGCCATTGTAAAAAAATACGAGCCGCTGCTCTTGCTCCCCATAGCCATAGGAGTATTGATGGCGAACCTTCCCGGAGCCAATCTCTTTCACATGGAGCTCTTTATTACAGAGGAAAAGCTGGATATTGCCGCCGTATTCAGAGACGGAGGCCTGCTTGACATTCTGTATCTCGGCGTAAAGCTCGGCATCTATCCATCGCTGATATTCCTCGGAATCGGAGCCATGACGGACTTCAGTCCCCTTATCGGAAATCCCAAGACGATATTTATCGGCGGAGCCGCTCAGTTCGGCGTCGTCGCTGCGTTCTTCGGAGCATACGCCTCCGGCTTCTTCAGCCTTAAGGAAGCGGCCGCTATCGGCATCATCGGCGGAGCTGACGGTCCCACCGCAATACACTCCGCAAAAATACTCGCACCGAATCTGCTTTCGGCAATTGCCATTGCGGCATATCTGTACATGGCGCTGATTCCCATGATTCAGCCCCCGATCATCCGCCTTCTTACCACAAAGAAGGAACGTGTTATCCATATGAGCGCTCCGAGAAAGGTCTCGAGACTTGAGAAAATCCTTTTCCCGATAGTCGTAGCGACCGTAGTCTGCCTCATAGTACCGGAGGCCGCCCCCCTTATCGGATTTCTGATGTTCGGCAATCTTCTGAATGTCAGCGGAGTCACCGGCAGACTGTCGACAACCGCTCAGAACGGCCTTATGAATACCATCACCGTATTCCTCGGAGTATCGGTCGGAGCTACGGCATCGGCATCAAACTTCCTGAATCTCAAGACGCTGCTCATTGTAGCTCTGGGTATTATAGCCTTTGCGATGTCAACCGCCGGAGGAATAATCTTTGCAAAGTTCATGTGCTGGATTACGAGAGGCAAGATTAATCCCCTCATCGGCGCTGCCGGAGTATCCGCCGTTCCCATGGCGGCCAAGGTCGTTCAGACCGAGGGACAGCGCGCCGATCCCACGAACTTCCTGCTTATGCACGCGATGGGACCGAACGTGGCCGGAGTAATAGGCTCCGCGGTCGCAGCCGGCGTATTCATTTCATTCTTTGCCTGAAAATGAGGTACCGAGATGTCACATAAAGTACAAATTACGGAAACCGTTCTCCGCGATGCTCATCAGTCGCTGCTTGCCACCAGAATGAGCACGGAGGACATGCTTCCAGCTCTCGAAATTCTTGATGCCGCAGGCTTCTTTTCGCTTGAATGCTGGGGCGGAGCAACCTTTGACGCCTGCCTCAGATTCCTGAACGAGGATCCCTGGGAGCGTCTCCGCACAATCAGAAAGCATGTTAAGAACACAAAGCTTCAGATGCTTTTCAGAGGTCAGAACATTCTGGGCTACCGCCATTATCCCGACGATGTCGTAGACGAATTTGTTGCGAAATCCATAGGCAACGGTATAGACATCATAAGGGTTTTCGATGCCCTGAACGATGCCCGCAATCTCGAAACATCTATAAAGTCAATCAAAAAATACGGCGGACACTGCCAGGCAGCGATAAGCTATACGACGGGACCCGTATATAACAACGATTATTTCGCATCATACGCAAAGACACTTGCGGAGATGGGCGCTGATTCGGTCTGCATCAAGGATATGGCGGGACTTCTGCTCCCCTATGATGCCTACGAGCTTGTAAAAGCCGTTAAGAACGCCGTCGATCTCCCTGTACAGGTTCATACCCACTGCACGGCCGGCATCGCTCAGATGACTCAGCTGAAGGCAATTGAGGCCGGAGCGGATGTCATCGACTGCGCGCTGTCGCCTCTGGCACAGGGAACCTCTCAGCCCGCCACGGAGTCCCTTGTGGCAACTCTTGCAGGCACCGCATACGATACCGGAATTAATCTCGACCTTCTGAGCGACGCCACCACCGTCTTCTCCGGACTGCGTGACAAATATATCTCAGAGGGACTTATCAGTGACAAGGTCCAGAGAATCGATGTAAACGCACTTAGATACCAGGTGCCCGGCGGAATGCTTTCCAACCTTGTTTCCCAGCTTAAAAAGCAGGGAAAGGAGGATAAGCTCACTGAGGTCTTGGAGGAGGTTCCGAGAGTCAGGGCCGATGCCGGCTTCCCGCCGCTCGTAACGCCTTCCTCTCAGATTGTCGGAACGCAGGCAGTTATGAATGTGCTGTTCGGTGAGAGATACAAGATGGTAACGAAGGAGTTCAGGGGCCTTCTCAGAGGCGAGTACGGAAGAACTCCCGGAAAAGTCAACACGGAAATCAGGGACAGAATCGTCGGAGACCTGCCGCTTGTGTCAGGACGTCCGGCGGACGACCTGAAGCCTGCACTTGAAGAGCTCAGAAACGAAATCGAGCCCTGGTTCGAGCAGGATGAGGACGTTCTCACATATGCGCTGTTTGAAAATGTCGCAAGAGATTTCTTTGAGTACAGAAAAGCAAAGCATTATAAGCTCGACAAGGAGCACGGAGACCCCGAAAAGGGAATACATACCGTCTGAAACGGAACCGAATGCCGACGTCTCTCCGCTTTTTAACAAAAATGTCGCAGAAAACAGCATAAAAAACGCCGGAAGTCTTTCCGGCGATGATATACTCCGGGGGATGTTAAAAAAGTCGCGGACTTTTTTAACATCCCCATGTTTTAATCGGGCTTTACCCTGCGAAGTCCGATAGCTCAAGAGCAGCGTCAAAGACTGCGTAAACGGGAGCGTCGGTCAGAGTGATAAATCCGTCAGACGGTTGGGACTTGGGATTCCCGTAGAGATCAAATAGCTTACACTCCTTTTCGGGAAGCCTGACCTTTATGCCGCCGTTGCCGTTGTTATAGTATACGGCAACTGTTTTTCCGTCCTCCGTTGAGTATACGTCAACATTTTTCCCGGGTTCTGAAAACGCGGAGCCCAAAAGTCTGCTTCTGCCTAAGAAGCGTATCATCGCGCCGTAGGCGACAGCCGATTCGGTGGGGCAGAGAGCTGTATCAAACACGGCAAACTTATCTACGTCGCCTGAAGGAACAGGCGTTTTACGGAAGGAAAACTGAACGAATCCGCGGTCTCCTCTGGCGCGTGTTTTCAGGGCCTTTACCATCAGCGCTCCGGGATCCGCGGCACCCAGGCCGCTTTCGCTGTTTATTGCTCCGCCGGGAAGTCCTGCGGCAGAGACCATTTTGTCAAGCTCGCCGATCTTTTGAAAATATGAATTCATTCCGCTGTGAATGTGATAGGCGTAGGTATCTATTACACCCGCTTCGATAAGAGGCTTGTATGCCGCAAAATACAGAGCGGGGTTCTTGTAATAGGGATTTTGGCTGTCCCCTAAAGCCAGTCCGCCGGCAAAGACGAATGCCTTAGGGTCGGCGGTTCTGATTGCCCGTCCGGCAATATCAAGAAGTGTGAAATATTCCTCCGGCGTACCCGTGAAGAAGCTCCAGTCGGGTTCGTTGCGGATTTCGAAAATCAGACGCTCTGAGCCGGCGTAATGCCCGGCTACAGCCGTAATAAAGCCGCGCCAGGCCTCTGTGTCGGGACACTTCTGCCATGCGGCTTCCGGCGCTGTTCTGTATTTTTCGGCTACGGCCCATTCGGGAGTTGAGGCTACGATCCAGTCGAGCGTAATGCCGCGCCCGCTGATTAAGGAAAGCAGCTCGTCCTGCATGGTAAAATCGCAGGCGGCACCGGCTGACGGCTGGATTTTCTCCCAGGGGATTCCGTCCTCACGTATGAGATTTATTCCGAGCCATTCGGCGGTGTCTAAAATCGCGGTGACGGAGTCTGCTTTATCCTTCCAGGCTACGTAGGAACCGCTGCCCCAGGTCATAACCCTGGCGATGTACGGCTGAATACCGTAATAAAAGCTGTCGGCTGCCATCTCGTTCTTCGGCATGATGCCGACAGTGAAGGACAAGCGGGTACCGGATACGGATAAGGTTACGGTCCCCACTCCGCAGCGTTCCGAGCAGAAGCAGAAGCGGGTTTCCCTTTCGGAGCTCAGTGTAACCGTCTGAATGACAGGGGACTGCAGTCCCGTAGCGTAAAAAGTAACCTTAAGCTCCAGGCCGTCAAGCGACGGATCGGACCACAGCCACACGGGAACCGGCGAGCCCGGCGCAAAGAAATTGGTTTTTCCGACAACACCTGCCACGAGCTTCATGTCATTCGAAACGCAGTCCGCGTACCGTTCGCCTTCATAATATGACTCCTGAGGCTCAAGAACGGCGTTGAAGGGCGGCTCGGTAATCGTGGCATCCGTATCTGCGGCCGTGTCCGATACGGCATAAGTCCCGGCATCTGTTGACTGTACGGGATTGCTCCCGGTTGTCACGGGGTCTGCGACAGCCGTACAGGAGGAAAGCAGAAGAAGTGCTGAAAGCAGTGCCGATAATATGCTTTTCTTCATGTGTTTTTACCATTCCTTCCGGCATTATTATACGTTAAGTACTTCTGCCGTCAGATAAATGAATGTATTGTTCAGCCGTTACCGTAAGCGTCAGCGGAGCTTTCCCTCAAGGAAGGCCGCATAGCTTTTGGCAATCTGCTCTTCGAAATAAGGTACGACATAGCGCATTCCCGCGGCGTTCAGGTGGCTGACATCCGTGGGCTCGTTGAAGAATTCCGTTCTGAATTTCTCGTTGGACGCATCGACGGGAATGATGTTTCTGTCGGTTGCGTTTATGCATACGGCATAATCGTATTCGCCGGCGGTTTTTTCAAAAACCGAAGCATATCCGAAGCAGTCGGCGATTCCGTGAGAACCCGGGTAATTCCAGTTTGTGATGCAGACTATGAGCGCGTTCGGATACATTTCGTGAATTTTTTCGATGCAAAGACGAATGGCTCCCCTGAACGTACGGGAATCGCGGCTGTCTTCGTCGCCGATGGGGGATAAGAAGTTGAAGTCGTTTCTTCCGCCCTCGAAAAGAACGATATCGGGGCTTGTGCGTGACATCTTGTTTATGCGGTCGACCATCGGATTGTGTTCGGTGGTGTAGTTCGATATAGTGCTTCCGCCTATGCCGTAGTTTAAGAATTTCATTCCGTATTTGCTTGCGAGCAGCGCGGGCCATACCTGTGTGCTTTCAAGGCCGGGACCCGCGAAATAACTGTCTCCTATCGCGTACATACGGAGATCCTTAAGAACATCGTAATAATTGTCCTTAAGATAGCTGAAGCTTCCGCTTTCGGACAGAACTTCTTCGGAGGCTGCGAGCTTTCCGGAGGCGAAGCCCTCGAAAATCAGTCCGAGTGCCTTTCGGAAGGCCATATTTGAACCGCCGTATACCGTTATGTCTGTTCCGTTGCTTTCGATTGAATAATCGTACAGCTCAACGCTTCCTCCGTCCTGATAAACCTGCTTCAGCCTGATTGCGCATTCGCTTTCCGCATGAAAGTTTGTGGAGGTTTCAAGCACGTACCCGGATTTTTCCTTTACATCCGAGAGAAATGCGTTTACGGCTCCCGTCTGCTGATAAAAACCTGAGGAATATATGATTTTATAATCGCGGAAAGGCTTTCCGAGCAGCATCGTTTCATTTATTTCGTAAGTGCCCGTAAACCTCGCGAGAAGTCCTCCGGAGGCTTCGAAGCTTAACGACGTCATTCCTTCCAGCATTTCGCGGAAAACAGAGCAGGCTGTGAGCGTCGCTTCCTCCGAGCCTCCGACTATCCAGAGCTTTTTTCCCGAAAAACGGATGGCGTAATCGTCGGCTCTGAGAGAGGAGTATTCTTCGGCGACCTCAGGTCTGTCTGTTTTTCCTATGATGATTTCGGCGCGGTCGATTTCCGAGTCGTTTTTGTACCAGTCGTCGCTGAAGATGATATCCGCGCCTGTCAGGGGCTTTATGAGATTGCCGATGAGCTTCATTTCGTCAATGATGTCCTTGGTGCCATTTTCGGGACGGACGACATACAGCTTCTGAACCGATGACAGGTTAAGCGAAATAACAGGTGCCGCTTCGGTGGTGTCTGTTTGGTCGGAGGGATTTTTTTCCTTATTGCCGCAGCCGGATATCACCGGAAGAAGCAGAAAAAGCGCGAGAAAAAGCGACAGAAGCTTCAATTTGTTTGTTCTTTGATGCTTATGGTTCATTTGTTGTCTCCAAAGGCTTTTAACATTTTTTTCCGAACAAAACAATCTGCAGGTTTTGTTCTGCCGCCGGGCTTTCGCGGCACCGTATAAAGAAAAACGCCGGTACCGAAAGAATGACCGACAGGCATTTTATATGCAATGAAAAAGAATCAGCTGAGGTCCGCCGGTTCCCGTTTGACGGGAACCGGCAGACGTACATTATTATATCTTATCAAAGCTTGGAAAGAGCCGCGAGAATGCCTGCCTCGGTTTCCTGTGCCTTGGAAAGCTTTGCGCGTTCGCCCTCGACAACCGCTGCGGGAGCCTTTGCGGTGAAGCCGGGGTTTCCGAGCTTGCCTTCGAGTCTTGCAATTTCCGCACGGACCTTGTCGAGCTCTTTTGTCAGACGTTCCTTCTCCTTGGCGGTATCCACGAGCTCGTTGAGCGGCAGATAAACCGTGGCGGCATCGGTGATGATCTGAGCGGCGTTATCGGCCGAAACGCGTCCGCCGAAGCTCTCGGCAGTCTCAACTTCGCTTGCGGATGCAAGGCTTACGAAGAAGGGATAGGAGGCCTCGCCGAAGGATTCCGCGTATTTGGTCTCGATGAAGACCTTGGTCTTGCGTGACGGAGGAACATTCATCTCGGTTCTTCTGGCTCTTATGGCCTTTATTACCGCGATTACTCTCTCGGTTGCGACGGCATCAGCGGTGAAAGACAGAGCGTCGCTGAACTTCGGGAAGTCGGAAATCATGATGCTTTCCTTATCGAAAGCGCATCTCGGAAGGGACTAATAGCTTTCCTCTGTGACTTAAGGCATTAATGGACG
>JAKSPQ010000092.1 GCA_024404665.1 Clostridia bacterium | reverse complement strand
TATCGCGATATTTATGCTTCATCCAATGAATTGTATATGGTTTCCCGGTTAAAATATCATCGATATTGCTTTTTATGAAGCCGATATTCCAAATCCACTCATTGAATTTATCAAAAAATGACATACTAATACCTTTTCCGATAAAGGTCCTTTCAGTATTAATAATCCCGAATCAGTCAAACCGAATCATGAACTCTGAGGAGCAACCGGGAGACGGAGGACGATCGTTATCGCCTTCATCATATGTGTCCTGAACAGTCGTGGCAGAGATGTTGTCTGCATGTTGTATTTAACCGCAAACCGGATTGTTTACATGCTTTGCTCCGGATTTATCTCGTAAAGCATTTGTAGTATATACTATTTTATCATACTTTATGCAGTAAATCAATTGTTTTTTCGAGCCTTTAGTGAAAAACGGTGTAGCGTTTCAATGGAATTCTAATATTCATATGTTGAAGCCGTTTTCATTTATTCCACCTATAGACCATGCAGGGGCGGCCGCCGGTTTCGTAGTTCATGCGGCCGACGATGCTCGCGCGGTCGAGGAGGTAGTTCATGTAACGGCGGACGGTGACGCGGGAGAGAGCCACGTTATCTGCGATGATGTCGCTTGTGAATTCCTCTGCGGAGTGCTCGCGGAGGAAGTCGCACATGCGCTCGAGGGTTTGCTCCTGGATGCCCTTGGGGAGCTGCGAGGCCGGCACGGAGGTCTTCAGCGTGTTGTCGAGGAGAGCGTCGATGTGGTGCTGCTTGAATGATTCAAGGTCGTGGAAGGCGTCCTGGCGGTTGAGGAAGGTCTCGAGTGCCTGCTCGAAGCGTGAGCCGATGAAGGGCTTTACGAGATAATCGACGATGCCGAGACGGAGCGCCTCCTCTACGGTGGCGGCATCGTTGGCGGCGGTGACCATAATGACGGAGACCGGGATTTCTTTTTCGCGGATCAGTTTTAAGAGGGACAGACCGTTCATCTGGGGCATGTAGCAGTCCAGTAAACAGAGATGAACGGTGTTTTTTTCAAGGAAATCAAGGGCGGATTGGCCGTCGCGGCAGATGCCTGCGACGTGAAAATGGACGTTTCGGGTTATATATTGCTTGTTGATCATGGCGACCATGGGGTCGTCCTCGACTATCAGAACCTCGTACATGCTGCCTCCTTAATCGGTCAGGGTTACGGTGAATGAGGTGCCTACGCCGTCCTCGGATTCGAACGAAACACTGCCGTTGTATTTCTTTGCGAGCTCGTTTACAAGATACAGTCCGGTGCCGCGGTTTTCTCCCTTGGTGGAGAAGCCGCGGTCGAATATTTTGTCCTTTATGCCTTCGGGAATGCCGCCGGCGGTATCGTCAACGTTGATTATCATGGCGTGCGGCTGAGTGAATATGCCTACGCTCAGCTGCTTTGGCGTAATGCTTCCGGAGTTCAGCGCATCCATCGCGTTTTCGATTAGATTGCCGACGATGGTGACTATGTCTCCGGAGGGCAGGGAAATATCATCGCGGCAGAGCCGGCTGTCGGACTCTACCGTAAAATCGATGTTGAGCTCAGCGGCCCTGGAATATTTGCCGATGAGGAGCGCGCAGACCGTGGGATCGCCTATGACCTTCATTATGCGGTGGATTCCGCTTTGCTTAATGGAGGTGAGATTGGTTATATATTCGGCGGCTTCTTTTGTTTCGCCCATCTGAATAAGACCGAGAATTACGTGCAGCTTGTTTGTGAAATCGTGGTTGTTTGCACGCATCGATTCCACAAGGAAGTGTACGCCGGAGAGGTCGTCGGCAAGCTTTGTAAGCTCGGTGCGGTCCCTGAGAATGCATACGGCGCCCGTAACTCTGCCGTTTTTGGATACGGGAATTTTATCCGCAATGATATCGGCGTCCTTCTTTAAGCGGATTGGAATGTGCAGGTCCTTGTTCCCGGTAGCCATGACGGAGCCGAGATCCAGCCTGTCGGCAGGGGCGTCTTCGCCGTCAGTCATCGATGATGCCGACTTGTTCATATAAATAAGGGAATTGTCTCGCCCGACGGCGACTATGCCTTCCTCAAGAGAATCCAGGATGTCGTTGCGGACCGAAAACATCTCACTGAAGGTGTCGGGCTCGTAGCCCAGAAGCCTGTCCTTGATACGCTTTGAAAGGACAGAGGACAGAATCACGGCCAAAGCGATTACGCCTGCCATGCAGAAAAGGTGGACGAAAATCGTGGAGAGAACTATTCTGTTTATGTTCCGGTTAAGCACGACCGCGATTACAAAGCCGCAATATTGTGTGTTCGCGTCGTATACGGGCGCGTAGGCGCGGCGCTGGGAGCCCGAAGGTCCTATGCTGCTCTCAACATATCCGGAGCCCCCGTGCGAGGCGAAATCGGGCACCGTTCCGTCGTAAACTGTTCCTGCGAGAGACTCGTTTGTGTGATAGTGACGCAGGTTGTTTTTGTCCACAAGAGAGATGACATCGATGTTGGAAACGGAGTGCTTCATCGCGTCCATGTATGCGGACGTGATTTCCTTCATCGGCGCATCCGTGGAGAGCTCGTCGCTGACGATTGAGGATTGCGCCACGGCTCCCGCGATGTTGAGAAGGTTCTCGTCAAGGCTTCTTTTTTCCGATCTGAGATTGACAAGGATGCTGAAGGCGGCTACGATGACTGTCATAAACGTCACAAGTATCATAAGTATCGAAAAGATTTCCCGCTGTATTTTTTTGACCGGACGCGGATTCATTTGTTTTTCCTCCTGTTTCTGAATATTGTATATATAGTATACCACATATCGGAAGTTTTGAAAATGCTTTTGAAAGTAAAATTCACGGAAAAAGCAGGAATACGCGAGCTAAAGTTTCATATTCTTGAAAGGAATCGGCAAAGGGGATATAATATGCCCGTCAGAACAAATCCGACAGAAAAAAACAAATCCGGAGATAAGCTATGGATACTTTTGCAAGCGTAATGGAAATGATGATGGTTGTTCTTTTCGGACTGTCGTGGCCCGTGAACATCGTGAAGGCGTGGAAGGCAAAGAGCGCCAAGGGAGCCAGCGTGATGTTTTATTCATTCATCTGGCTCGGTTACATTTTTGCCCTGGCCGGGAAATTCGCGCTCATCGCGGGCAATTCGCCGGCGCCGTGGTATGAGACCGTTCACTGGTATGTGATGTTCTTCTACTTTGTCAACATCGTCATGGTAAGCCTTGGCATATTCATTTATTTCAGAAACAAAATGCTCGAAAGCAAGGACAATTCCGAAAAGAAAGAGGAAAAGTAAGATGAAGGAATTCGAAAAAGAACTCGGCTGCTATCAGAGACTCAACAGAATATCAAGAAGGGGAAGCGTGGTGCTCTTCGGTTCAAGCTTCGCAAAGGACATACCGGTTTCCGAGCTTACTCAGACCTTCGGCCTTGACTGCGTGGTGTATAACAGAAGCTTCGGAGATTTGTCCGTGGCAGATGCCGCGGGGCTCATCGATGAAGCCGTAATGGAGATCGAGCCCAAAAAGATTATCATTCAGCTCGGAGAAACCGAACTTGAAAGAGGATATAAGACCGTCGATGAAATCATTTCTTCGTACAGGGAGCTCATAGCTGCCATAAGGAAGAAGGACAAGCATGTGAAAATCGTAACCGTTTCCGTCATTTCGGATGAAAAAGAAACGGCCGCCTTCAATTCGGCGCTTGAAGCGCTGGCATCGGAAACCGGCTGCAGATATGCGGATATCACAACCGCCGATGACGCCGAGGAGCGCTACGTCAAGGCCTTCGGTAAACTGAAATTCTTTATGATCGACAGAATAACGTTTTTTGACGCGATGAATTACGCGGGAATTTAACATACATCGGGCTGCCGAGGGTCTTGAATCTTCGGCAGCCCGGTGTTTTTGAATATTATCTGAACCTGTCAAACCAGAGCTTGAGCTCGGCGTGCATGACATCGTTGTGCTTGTGCTTCGTGCATTCGAGGGTGCGGAGCTCGGCGTAGCAGCCGGCGCGGCGGACACCGGCGATGTACTCGGTGTTGGCTACGTACTGAACCGACTGGTCGTGGTTGCCGTGCCATATTTTGATGGGGCAGGGAAGGAACGTGTAGCGGAGGCCGTCGATTTTGACGGTGCGGTTGTCCCAGGGATTGAGACCGCGGGCGCGCTCCTCGTCCCAGACGCCGGGGGTGCGGAAGCCGAACTGCTCGGAGATGATCTCGGGGAGATTCTCTCCGCTGTCGAATTTCTTGAGCTCGTTGAAGGAGCCGCCGACGCGGATGCCGGCAAATTCCACCTCGCGGATGTTTGTGCGGGGATAGAAAAGACCGAGGCAGCGGACGGTGTTGGGATAGAGGTTGACGTAGTTTAAAGTGCATACGCCTCCCATCGATGCTCCCGCGACGAAAAGCCCGGGCTCGACGTTGTAATGCTTCAGAATGTATGTGTAGGCCTTGAAGACGGCCTCGCAATAGCGACGGTTTCCGTAGGAGCGTCCGTCGGGACGGGTTCCGTGAATGTCGAATGCGGCGTAGCCGCCGTCGATGCAATCGGTGACGTAGCCGAGACCGCCGGTTTTGTCCTCCGCGCGGCAGACGCGGCCGCCGGAGCCGTGAGCGGTGAAGATGAGAGGGACGGCATCGCCGGTCTCAGAGTAGCAGTCGGGGAGGCGGAGGACAACCTCGCTCTCGCCTTCGTCATATGCGTCCTGAACGTTCACGGCGGAGATGTTGTCTACATCGTCGTAATGCTTGTTGTATTTAACCGTAAACCAGATTGTTTCCATGTTTTGCTCCGAATTTTGCCGATTGTTTCATGGCTTTATTTTATTAAATTATATCACATTTCGGGGTGCGTTTCAACTGATTTTTGCTTTTTGACAGAAAAAGAGCAGGGCTTTTAATGATATTGCGCGTTTGCCGAATTATTTCATAGTCTGCCGGAAGAGGTTTCTGAATTTCAGGGGGGAGGAAATAAGTCGTTGCTTTGATTTCTTTCCTGATAATTCGGAATTGTATTCGGCTTGCGGCCGGAGAGCTTTTTGATGTAATTATCGGAAATAATAAGAAATAATAATATATATAATATATTTATATTGAATTATGGCGAAAAATGTGGTAAAATTGGAGGCCGAAGGCATCGGGGAATTGTCTGATGCGGCCACCGGAGGAGTTATTATGAATAAAAAGAATAAATATGAGTATTGGCGTATTGCGATAAGAAAGCATTCGGATGACATCGCGGGAAACAAAGAGCCGTTCAGGGTGCTTAAGAACCCCTTCGGATATTGGGCGGCTGATCCGTTTATTGCGGAAAAGGACGGCCTCTACTATGTGTTTGCGGAGCTTTGCGACAAAAACGCGGGCAGAGGAAAGATCGGCGTACTCGTCATCGATGAAAACGGAAAAACCAAAAAGCGCTGGAAGGTAATAATGGACAACGGACACCATATGTCTTTCCCGAACGTATTTTGCCGCGACGGTGAGTATTATATGATGCCGGAATCCAATCTTGTTAATAAACTTTCGCTTTTCAGGGTGGTGGAATTTCCGTATAAGTGGGAGGAAACAGTTCTCATCGATGGTGAACGTTTCTGTGATTCGGTCTTTCTTGAGGACGATGTCATCCTCAGCTACAACGATTTTTCCGATGATAAATCGCAGATTATTCTCGGATGCAAGGACGGCGTCTTTGAAAAAATCGGCGAAACGCCGGACAGGGACAGAAAGCTCAGACCGGCAGGAAAGGTGATTTCGGAGAAAGACGGCGTATACCTGATTCCGCTTCAGGACTGCGGAGAGTATTACGGACGCGCGATTCTGTTTACGGAGCTTCGGCCGGGAATCGGTGACGGGGACGCGGAAGCGAAGGTCGTTTTCGAGCTTAACAGCGAAAACGTGAAGACCGTAGGCTATAAGTCAAAGCTCTGCGGCATGCATACGTACAATTATGACGGAAATCTTGAGATAATAGACCTCAAATCCTACGAGTTTTCGTTCACGATCTGGTTCAGAAAGAAGAGAGCGGAGATACGCGGATTTGTGATGAGAGCCGGCTCAAAAATAAAAAGAACGCTTCTCCCGAAAAGAAAGTGATTTGTTTACAGGGGTCCCGAGAAAACTTGTTTTGACATTCCATAGCAAATGTAGTATAATATAATAGTTTAATGTCAGAAGGACTCCGTGAAGGAAGCACGGACGGGTGCTGCGGGATTATCCGGGCATCCGGGAAGAAGAAAATGTACAGATACGAGACACATCTGCATACGCTGCCGGTGAGCAAGTGCGCTAAGGCGAGCGTAAGGGAAAATGCGGAGTTTTATAAAAAGCTGGGATACGACGGTATCTTCGTCACAAATCATTTCCTCGACGGCAACATCGCTGCCGGGCCTGAGATGTCCTATGAGGATAAGATAAGGTTCTATTTTGCGGATTACGAGGAGGCTGCCGCCATCGGCGACGAAATCGGCCTTAAGGTCTTCCCGGGCGTGGAGATGTCGTACAAAGGTACGGATTTCCTTGTGTGGGGCCTTTCGAAGGAGTGGTTCCTCGGGCATCCCGAGATCATGGAAATGAAAAAGAGCGAGGAGCTTCCGTATCTGCGTGAGGCAGGAGCGCTCGTCGTTCAGGCGCATCCGTTCCGCGAGGCGCATTATATCGATCATATAAGGCTTTATCCCGCCTGCATCGAGGGCGTTGAAACGCTCAACGCAAACAGAAAAGAGCTTGAGAACAGGATGGCGGATATTTTTGCCGACGAATACGGCTTTGTGAAGACCGCGGGCTCGGACAACCACAAGGGCCCGGCGCAGAGGAAGTTTGCCGGAATGATGTCGGAGACTCCGCTCGAGAGCGTTGAGGACTTCATCGCCAGAGTGAGAGCGGGATCGATGGAGATTTTCAGCTTTGAGCTTCCGGAGGAAGAGGGCTGAAGGGCGTTCCGGAAACCGCAGGCTCGGATGACGGCAGCTATCGGGGCCGTCTGAAAAGGCGGAAACGGACGGAAAGCCTGTGTGCTTCGGGCTCGGACGGAGAAGCCGCACAGACATCACGTGTCATAAAAAACAACTCAAATAAAAAAGAAAACCTCACGAAAGGGATATGTTATGAAAAAACTGACCGGAATTACATCGCTGGTGCTTGCGCTGATTATGCTGCTTGCCTGCGTATCCTGCGATCACACCCACGAATTCGGTGAATGGACCGCCGATGAGAACACCCACTCCCGCGTCTGCACCGTAAAGAAGTGCGAGGAAAAGGAAAGCGGAGCTCATACGTACGGCGATGCCGTCGTTTCCAAGGCCCCCGGAGCTCAGGAAGAGGGACAGCTTGAATATACCTGCACCGTCTGCGGATATAAGAAGACAGAGGCCGTTCCGCAACGTCTTTCTCTGACGCTCGTCGAGTTTGAGGAATTCGATACTCACACGGCTCTCCAGAAGAAATATCTCGCGTCCAATGTAATCAACGTTCCCGCAACCGCTGCCGGCGTTCTGGAGCAGAGCTATCAGGCAACGCCCGTATTCACGTGGAAGCTTGACGGACTTGCGGACGACGAAGTGCTTGTGAACTATGTTCTCGAGATAAGCAGAAACGAGGATATGTCCGACCCCATGTCCTACACCTCGAGATTCTATTCTTACGACAGAGCCAACGGCTTTAATTTCCTTGTAAGAACAAATTATTACTGGCAGGTAACCGCAAACGTTAAGCTCGCCGACGGTACCGAAATAAGCCAGAAGAGCAAGGTTTCCACCTTCAAAACCCTTGACGGTCCCCGCACGCTCTGCGTAGACGGTATTGCAAACTTCCGCGATCTCGGCGGAAAGGACTGCACCGGAGGCGTTCTGAGACAGGAGCTCATCTATCGCTGCGGAAGACTCAACGCCAACAATAAAAAAGGTACTACCGTAAGCTCAACCGGTCTCAAGGTGCTGAAGGAGCTCGGAATCAAGTCCGAAATCGACCTCAGAGGAGATACGTCCGATACCGTTCACCAGAACGGCTTTAAAAAGGACGGCTCCGAGACCATGTACAGCTGGGGCGGAGAACAGATTCAGTATTTCCTTTGCCCCGCAATTTATTCCGCAAGCATGCTGAATACCGCGGAAGGCCAGAAGATGGTAAAGGATACCTTTGAAATCCTTGCAAAGCCCGAAAATTATCCCGTTATCTTCCACTGCTCCATCGGTACCGACAGAACCGGTATCACGGCCTTCCTCATCGAGGGCGTCTGCGGCGTGGATCTTGAAACAATCGAGAGAGATTACCTCTTCTCGAACTTTGCGAACATAGGCTCGAGCAGAAGCGAGGCCACCTTCAAGAGCATTACCGCTCCTGTTCAGGCCATGAAGGGCGCGAATTTTGAGGAAAAGTGCTACAATTACCTCATCAAAATCGGCGTAACCGCTGAGCAGATTGAATCCGTCAGAAACATTCTTATCGAAAAAACCAACTGAAACAGTGGAAATCCGAAAAAACACTTGACATTATTATATTTTTTATGATATAATAATACTCCAAATGATTTTTGATATTAAAATGTGTATTATTATAGGAGGTTTCCAATGGAAATAGCTCTCGGTATCATTATTATGGTACTCGCTGTCATCATCATCGCAGCGGTTCTCATGCAGTCCGGTAAGGACAGCCAGATGTCCGGTGTTATCTCGGGCGCTGCCGATACCTTCCTCGGCAAGGAAAGAGGCTCCCGTCTCGATAAGCTGCTCAACAAGGTCACACCTATTCTCTCCGGTGTATTCGCGGTTCTCGTAATCGTTCTTTACATTGTAGCTCAGGTCTGAGTATAAAAGGGAATAAACACAGAAACAGCACACGGATTTTTCCGTGTGCTGTTTCTGTGTTTATTCTATAAGCAGAGCGTAGTAGTATGCCGCCATCGCGCTCCAGCCGTGGCAGAGAGAGCCGGCGTTCGAAAAGTCGGCATCGCCCTTAAGTGTCTCCCAGAATGCGGTGGCTCCGCGGTCGAGCATGTATTTGCCGTCGCGGTCGATTTCATCAAGAATAACGCCGATGAAGTCCCGTCCTCCGAGCTTTAAGAGAGCATCATACCTGAAGCAGGCCATTGAAATGGTGGCCGGAACAAGGCTGTCGCTGCCGCTTCCGTTTGCGGCGATGGCGTCCGCGATCCTTTTGGCCGCGTCGCCTTCCGTATCCGCGGCGCCGCACAGGACGCACATGCTCTGCGTCAGAACGGTGAGAGGGGCGGATTCTCTGTCGGAGAAGGATCTGAAGAAGCCGTCTTCACGCCTGAAAACGCGTCTGACGGCCGCTGTGACGCTGTCTGCGGTCTTTTCGCAATAATCGGCATACAGGAATATATCTTCAACGGAAATGGCTCCTGCGGGCTCTGCGGGGCGGTACGGCTGCGATGCGGCCGCCGCAGTCTTCCTGCAGATGTCGGCCATTGCCCTAAGCGCGACGGCCAGCGAGGCGTTGAAGGGAGCCTCGACGGGAGGACGGATTTCATCGGCGCCGTAATTC
>JAKSPQ010000091.1 GCA_024404665.1 Clostridia bacterium | reverse complement strand
AACGGCAAGAGAACCGCTCAGGCTGCTCTCAAGATCGCGTGCGACCTCGTTGACGAGGGCATGAAGACCGAGCAGGAAGCCGTTCTCATGATCGACCCCAGAAACCTCGACACCCTTCTCCATCCTCAGTTCGATGCGAAGGCTCTTAAGGCTGCCACTCCTCTCGGAAAGGGCCTCGGCGCTTCCCCCGGAGCAGCCTGCGGACAGATCGTATTCACCGCTGACGATGCCGAAGCCTGGAAGGCTGCCGGCAAGAAGGTAATTCTTGTCAGACTTGAAACCTCTCCCGAGGATATCACCGGTATGAAGGCCGCTCAGGGTATTCTTACCGTCCGTGGCGGTATGACCTCTCACGCCGCCGTCGTTGCCCGCGGTATGGGCTCCTGCTGCGTTTCCGGCTGCTCCGCCATCGTTATGGATGAAGCCAAGAAGCAGTTCACCATCGCCGGCAAGACCTTCAAGGAAGGCGACTACATCTCCATCGACGGTACCACCGGTAACGTTTATGAAGGCCAGATCAAGACCGTCGACGCTAAGATCGCCGGCGAGTTCGGCCGCATCATGGGCTGGGCCGACAAGTACCGCAAGCTTCAGGTCCGCACCAACGCCGATACTCCCAGAGATGCCAAGAAGGCCCGTGAGCTCGGCGCCGAGGGTATCGGTCTCTGCCGTACCGAGCACATGTTCTTCGATCCCGAAAGAATCGCTGCTTTCAGAGAGATGATCTGTGCCGACACCGTTGAAGAGCGCGAAGCTGCTCTCGACAAGATCATGCCTTATCAGCAGGGCGACTTTGAGAAGCTCTTCGAGGCAATGGAAGGTAACCCCGTAACCATCAGATTCCTCGATCCCCCGCTCCATGAGTTCGTTCCCAACACCAACGCCGAAATCAAGGCTCTCGCCCAGGCACAGGGCAAGACCATCAAGGCTATCAACGGCATTATCCAGGGTCTCCACGAGTCCAACCCGATGATGGGTCACAGAGGATGCCGTCTTGCCGTAACATATCCCGAAATCGCCGTAATGCAGACCAAGGCTGTCATCCGTGCCGCCATTAAGGTCCAGAAGAAGCATGCCGACTGGAACGTTGTTCCCGAAATCATGATTCCTCTCGTAGGCGAAGCCAAGGAATACAAGTTTGTTGAGAAGGTTGTCCGCGACACCGCCGACGCCGAAATCAAGAAGGCAAAGTCCTCCCTCAAGTACGAAGTCGGTACCATGATGGAGATTCCGAGAGCCTGCCTCACTGCCGAGGAAGTTGCCAAGTCCGCAGAGTTCTTCTGCTTCGGAACCAACGACCTTACCCAGATGACCTACGGCTTCTCCAGAGACGATGCCGGTAAGTTCCTTCCCAGCTACTACGACACCAAGATTTTCGAGAACGATCCCTTCGCAAAGCTCGACCAGATCGGTGTCGGTAAGCTCATGAAGATGGCCGTTGCCGACGGTAAGGCTGTCAGACCCGATATGCACTTCGGTATCTGCGGCGAGCACGGCGGCGATCCCACATCCGTTGAGTTCTGCCACAAGATCGGCCTGACCTACGTATCCTGCTCTCCCTTCAGAGTACCGATCGCAAGACTCGCCGCTGCACAGGCTGCTATCCGCGAAACTAAGTAATCAATTGCTTACTTAATAGCAACCTGATTTTTAGACCATTTTTAGGCCATATTACCCACGAAAATGGGTAGTATGGCCTTTTTTTATTTCCTATTAAAACTGCTGTTTTCCTGAAATCGTTACTGATTGCACGTCTTATTGCTGTATCCCCTCTGTTTTTGTGCGATTTCGATCCCCTTAAAAACTTCTCAAAACACGCCATTTTGCCCTTTTGCTGCATTGCAAGAGGGCTTTTTTTGATTTTTTTATAAATTTTTTGGGGAGAGGGCTAAAAAATGGCCTCTCCCAGTGGGTACTAGTGTAAGGACAATTTCCGGATCCCCGGAAAGTCCCTCACAGAACCTTGAAAACTGAATAACACAAACAACAGGTACGTTACCTTCGTAACTAGCCGGGCGGCGGTACGCCACGACCCTTCCACGATGAAGGCGAGCGCTAAATCCGACTGTACAGGCAGAGCAGTTCTCTGTCGTTGGCGATGAAAGGACGAAGGGGATAATGATACTTCCCTAAGGGGCTGGCGGAAAACCCGGCAGAGGTGAGACTCCTATGAGGCCACTAAACTTTTGGCCGCCTGTTGTTTCCCATAGATAAGAAATTATCTCCGCAGGGGTTGCATGGCAAATACTGCGGAACTACATGCCGGTAAGGTGGTCTATGATCCCACCGGAAAGCACACGTGAGCTAATCACGTTTTCCCGTCCGCAAGTATTGGCGGATGGGCTACATGCCACAGACCTGGATAATGTGGCACACTAAAAAAGAAAGGAGGCAAACCGATGAACGAAAACAAGTGCAAAGTAATCGCGATTGAAAACCAGAAGGGCGGAACGGGAAAGTCAACCACCGCACTGAACCTTGGCGTTGGTCTTGCTGAGACAGGAAAGAGGATTCTGCTGATTGATTCGGACCCGCAGGCATCATCAAGAACGAGATGGAACGCCTCGGACGGCTGACGGCCATGGGCAAGAGCAACTGGCATGAGGCAGTCATTGGCGAGATTTTGAAAAACTCGTTTTACTGCGGTATTATGACATACCACAAGGAAATTACACCCAACTATCTGGAGCAGAAAAAGGTCCGCAATTACGGCGAAGTTCCGCTGACCCAGACCAAGGGGACGCACACGCCAATCGTCACCGTAGAGGAATTCAATCACGTTCAGGAATTGATGGCCGCCCGAAGAAAATGCACCAAGAAAACCGACGAGAACGGACGCTATATGGTGGGGACGGTCATCGCACCGAACGTCTGGAGCCGCATCGGTTTCTGCCAATGCGGAGCAAAACTGAATAAGGTCAGATGGCGCAGTGTCAACGGTGTCGAGCATCTGTGCTTCCGTTGTCGCAGGGCCGTAAAAAACGGAACATCGGAAAGCAGAAAAAAGCGCGGACTCCCGGCGAAAGGAGGATGTGACAGTCCGATGGTTTACGGCTGGAAGATGGATGCGATGGCTAGGTACATATTTGACAAGTGTATCGATAACGCGGACGAGGTGAAGGAAAATGCCTGGAGGATGATCGAAAGGGAGAAAGCCAACCGTCCTGAAAAGAAGGATAATTCGGCAGAGATCAGGCAGCTGGAAGGCGAGTGCGACAAGCTGGCATCGAGATATGACAGACTTTACGAGATGCGCGCCGAAAAGGAGATTACCCACGAATACTTTATTCAGCGGGGACTTGAGATCCAAAGGAAGACTGCGGAACTGAAGGTGCAGATCGAACAATTGCAGGAAGAGGCGGATGCCGTTGAAATGAAAGATGAAGACTACGACAAGAAACTCAAGCAGCTGCACTTTGCGCTGAACAGGCTGATGGATCTGTCGGTTCCTGGAAAGAAAATCCCGGACGCGGTCGTTGAGCTTTTCATCAAGGAAATCGTGGTCTATCCGGACCATTATGAGTGGCATCTGAACACGAAGAAAGGCGAAAAATCCTTGATTATCAAGGAAGAAAATGACATTATATCCGTAGCCGGAAACGATGAACAAGATGTGGAGATACTGTATCAACCGGGTCTTGGGAAACGCAGGCTGCTATAAAGCAAGAGCGCAATTAATAGGCACTAATAGCTGTTATACTGCTATGAAGGAGTGTGAGATGAAGACGGCAGAAGCGCGAACCCACGTCGGACGGGGAGCGGTTGTGGCCGCACATAAGCCGTGTTCAGGCAGATGAAAAGTAAGGGGAAAACACCCGTCGTGGCAAAAGAAAAGGCACACAGGCGGCTGTAGGGGCCACTGTGCGCCGAAGAAAAAGCAATCTTTATAAAGGAGAATTATGGTAAACAGAAAGAAAAATGTTTCAATTTCATTCCGGACAACCGAGGAGGAATCCGAAAAAATCCACAGTTTTGCAGAGAACGCAGGACTCAGCCTTTCGGAGTATCTGATAGAGGCGGCTCTCGGAAAAGAAATCATAAGACTGGATGATCTCAATGATTTTACAAAGGAGCTCCGAGCACAAGGGACAAACCTGAATCAGTTGTCGGTCCTTGCACATACCGGTAAGATCAAATGCGTGAACATCGATTCCCTGCTGGAGCTCTACGGGAGAATTCAGACGGAGATAAAAAGCGCACTCGAAAGGAGATAAAGCCGAGAGAATGTCATAAAGTCAAAGTGTATATGCGGGCTTCAATCAGATCAAGGAACTGAACTTTCATCTCTTCAGGGAGCAGTGATGATGCGCACATGTCAAGAAGCTTCTGCTTTTTGGACACGAGCATATCAATCATTTTGCCGGCGGCACTTTGCGTAAGTCCGCACCCTTCGGCGAAAACAAGAAAATCTTTTCTTCGGATATTCTTTTTCTTTCCGTTCAGGGTAAGGGCGGTTTCTTCCTTGTCCTCAGGCATAATAATGTTCACCGGGAGCAGATCGTAGGCAGGAGAGAGCACATATTCTGCACTGCCTTCAAAGGTCTCGATGAGAGAAAAGTTCTTCAGGTGCATATCGGAATTGCCTGTGATGAAGCAGAAAACAATACGCATGAAAAGCTCGGATAAATCGTATCCGACCTTCGATGAGAATCTCTGAATGATTTTGGCACAGCGCTCGTAAGAGCCCTTGTATTTGTCCTGGGTAAGTCTTTCATCAAGCTGGCAGAAATCTTCCATGGCGATAAGACCGATATGGTCCTCAGATATTATGCGGTCAACGCGTTTTGTGATATAGGCAAAGGTTCCGTTTTGTTCGATAAGAGCGTGGGGAACGGTTGCGATTCCGCATACGTCAGCCATGGACATGACGAGCTGTTCAGACTCGGGAAGCGATGAAAATTCGCTGACCTGAGGCTTGAGAATGTAGCCCGTCGGATAGTTTACGAGAGTGAGTCTCGGATTATTGTCACCGGATAAAAGGTGGAGAGATAACTTCTTCTGAACGCCGGGAACTGTGAGACCCTTCTGCGTTGTTTCGGTTGCGAGAAGCTCAAGCGTCCGGTTATCGAATTCAATTTCGGGAATGGATTCCGTACCGAAAAAATTCCTGATGCAGGACTTGTGCCAACCGTACTGTTCGGTATTTGAGCGAAGCGGTTTGCCACAGCAAAGACAATTCATGTGTTATCCTCCCTTATACTGACGTTTCCGATGCCGTCGCGGCAGGCAACGAGCAGTAGACCGAAGCGGTCATTCTGACTGATTTTCCAGTTCTTGCTGACAACGCCGAGGAGCCATCCTTCGGGAATCAGACCGTCGAAGAACGGGAAAAGATTTTTGGCTGTGTAGGGTTTATCGGAGAGCGGCAAGGTCAGAGACACAGCGGAAGCACCTTCGGTTGACAGATATGAGTTGTCATATTCAAACCGATAACCTTCGTCTGTCTCGGAGAGAATACCGGCAAATGAATCCCTGACGAACACATTTGCAGAGCGCAGAACGTTCATTTCGTTTCATCCTTTCTTCCGATTTTTTCGGGAGCGGCAACGCAGCCGAACATGGCAAGAGCAGTGTTCACCTTATCCATGCGGACGGTTTCCTTTCCCTGCTCAAGCTCACGGACAAAACGAAGACCGAGCCCGGAGCGTGCGGCGAACTCTTCCTGTGTCAGCCCTGCGGCTTTGCGACTTTCTTTTATAAAAACGGCAATTGGGTTCATACTACTCATCTCCTTTGTGCATACATTATACACCCAATCGGGTATAATGTCAAGCAAATCTCAATAATTTATACCCGAAAGGTACAATTTTAACAAACAAATCTGCGATTATACCCTATCGGGTATTATGCACAAACAAAAAACAATTATTCCAGATAACCGAAAGGAGAAAAATTGGCAATCATTACAGCTGTAAACAGACCGAAAGGTCAGACACGGGCGGGGCTGAACTGCGTGCTTGAGTACGCAATGCAGGACAAAAAGACGTTGTGGGAAGGAGAAAAACTTGTGACCGGCATCAACTGTCTTCCTCAGTTTGCGTACGCTCCGCAAACAGATACGGAGCGTTAAGGATGGTATGAATTACGGAATGGATTAAATGAGTGTTCTGTCGAGCAGGAAGTCTATGATACCGATATTGAGAATACCGATGTCATCGTACCAACGCTTACGGATATCCTGACGGACAATAATCTTCGGGAAGGAGTCTCCCGTGAGTCCGAAGGGTTTATTTTCCGATTCGATTTTACTGTCTGATTCAAGAGCATAAGCAGATTGGATATAAACCTTTTTGCCGCCGAGCGTTGCCACGAAGTCAATCTCTCTCGGAACTTCCACAGAACGATTTTTATTGTCCTTTTCGAGAGAATAGACAACGCCGACGTCAACACTGCAGCCCCGGATGCGCAGGTCGTTATAAACGATATTTTCCATAATGTGTGTCAGTTCCTGCTGACGGAAGCCGATACGTGCATTTCTGAGTCCCAAGTCTTCGCAGTCATATTTGTTCGGAAAATCGAAATAATTTTTGCCTTTCACATTGTAGCGTTTGCACTCTTCAAAGAGATATGCATCGGAAAGATTTCCCATATAGGAGCGAACGGTATTGCCGGATACGGTATCCTCGCCGATGAGTTTTTGTCTGGAGTTTAATGCATTTGCAACGTTCGTAGGGTTGGTAAGAGAACCGACGGACGAGCAAAGAAGGTCAAGGATTGAAGAGAGAACGTCCTCACGTTTGATTTTCTTGCGCTCTACGATATCTTTCATATAAACCTCCGAGAAGAGTGAACTGAGATAATCCATTTTAGATTTATCATCCGGACGTGAAAGAACGAGAGGCATACCGCCGTAGAAAGCGTAGTTGTCAAATGTCTCGTATTTGTCACCGCCTACAGCGGAATAGTATTCGTAAAAACTCAGCGGATGGACACGGACCTCATCACTGCGGCCTCGGAATTCGGTAAGGATATCGCTCGAAAGCATCTTCGAATTGCTTCCGGTAACGTAGATATCGAGATTCGGAATTGACTTCAGATCGTTCAGAGCATCGTAAAACGTAATCTTCTTACCGTCAGGATTGTACGGATTCGGAATCTCATCAGACATCTGGATTTCATCGATAAAAAGATAATAGGGGTCATCTTTTCCGCTGACAAAATCACGCACTGCCTTGGCGAGCTCGAGCGGATTACGGTAGCGAATGTCTTTTGCGAGATCCAGTTCGTAAGTCAAGATATGTGCTTCGTCCGTTTTGTTTTCAAGCAAATATTTTTTGAAAATGTTTCTGAGCAGATATGATTTGCCGCAGCGACGGATACCGGTAATAACTTTTACCTGACCGTCCCACATGAACGAAATAAGCTGGTTCAGATATGAATCACGTTTAATTTCCATAATGACCTCCGTTGAAAACTTCACTTGTATACAATGCAACTTTTCAATGAGTATTATACACCGCAAATTGAAAAAAGTCAAGGTCTCATTGAAAACTTGTCTGATTTACAAAGCAACTTTTCAATGGACAAAGCCAAAACAATAAAAAGGAGGGCTATTACATTCAAAAACTAACAGAATAATAACAACAACAGACCTTCAAATATATTTCGGACAAAGCATTAGCGATTTTAGGCCATATTACTCACAAAAATGGGTAATATGACCTTTTTTATCGATTAATAGTCATTCAGAGCCTTAAAAAAGCATTATTTTTATTTTATCTTGACATTTCAATTTGTTTTCGGTATAATAATTGTAATAATACTCTTTTTCAAGAGATAATATGAGGTTTGAAATGAAAAAAGCACTTTGCATTATGTTGGCGTTACTTATGCTGACATCGGTTATCGGCTGTGCCGAAAAAGGTAATACCGATGATTCATCCGCTGCGATCACCACGCCCGGCGCTTCCGTCGACGATACGGTTCCGGCCGGAGACACGGAGCTTAAGGACAGTGTTCCCACGCTGAATTTCGGCGGTGAAGAATTCGTCATTCTCATGCAGGGCGATGCGGATGATATTCGCGATACCATGTGGGCCGAAAGCGTATCCGGCGATTATCTCGAGGATGCCTTTTTCAACCGTCAGCTGTATATCGAAAGCCGCTTCAACGTAGCATTTATAAAGCCCATCGCCAAGGAATTCAATCAGGTTTCCTCCATGCTCGGCGCAGATTTCAGCTCAGGCGACGGTGCCTACTCTCTTGTTATGAACCAGATGTACCGCTCTGGCGCCGACGCCATCAAGGGCTGGTGCAGCAACTGGAACGATATTCCCTACGTCAATCCTAAGAATCCGTGGTACAATGCGGCAACTCTGGATTGCTCCATCGGCAACAAGCTCTATCTGCTTGTCAGTGACTTCTCTCTCAGCTATATAGGCCAGATCTGGATGATTCTTCTCAACCGCGATATGGCTGACGATTACAACATCCCCGATCTTTATGCAATGGCAAAAGACGGAAGCTGGACTCTCGAAAAGCTTAACGAATACGCTTCTCTTGTTTATGAGGACAACAATAAGGACGGAAAGAAGAACCTTGGCGATACATTCGGTTTCTACACATCGGTAAAGTCCGGCTGCGAAATGGCAGCATGGCTCTATGCCTTCGGCGGCGATATCGGCACTCTCAACGACAACGAATTCACAATTACTCTCGACAGCGAGAAGAACATTGATATACTGAACAAAATCAGCGAGCTCGCACTTAAGAATCCGGGCTCTTATGACTCCGGTTCTCAGGGCTCAGATCTCCGACGCACAATCTTCCCGTCCGGCAACTTCCTCTTTGCCACCGCTCAGATCCGCGATGTTCTCTTCCCCGAATTCCGCAGCATGGAAGACAAGTTCTCTGTCCTCCCGCTCCCCAAGCTCAATGCGGACCAGGCTGATTACGTAACGGTCTGCGACGGCGGAGCATCCGTTCTCACCGCTCCCTACAACTGCAGCAACAAGGAAATGCTGGGCGCTCTCGTAGAGGCTCTCTCATGGTACAGCTATAAAGAAATCGTACCGCTCTATACCGGCATCGGACTTGAGAACAAGGGCGTACGCGATGCGGAAGGCGCCGAAATGATGCGCAAAATCATCGATTCCGTCCGCATCGATTTCGCTTATATGTACGACAACAGCCAGGGCTTTGTAATGCAGCTCGCCTCCATGGTGGCATCTCCGTCGACGATTTCATCGTCCGTAAGAGTCGGTTCAAAGGTCAAGCAAAAATACTACGACGGAATTATTGCCGCATATGTCGGAGAATGATATGTTCCGCGAAATCAGAAGAAAAAGCAAGGAAATAAGCATCGGTGACGCCGAAATGCTTCTTGAAACAGAGCGCAGAGGAGTTCTTGCCGTTAACGGTGACGACGGCTATCCATACGCCGTCCCCCTGAATTACCTTTACGTAAAGGATGAGGGGAAAATATATTTTCACGGCTCGCGTGTCGGTCACAACATGGATTCGATTCCGACATGCGAC
>JAKSPQ010000090.1 GCA_024404665.1 Clostridia bacterium | reverse complement strand
CGATTCGCAGGCACTTTGGATGCAGAGGGAGCCGTAAAGCTCCTTGCCGGAGCCGAATACTCCGTCTGCGTACGTCTGCACGGCGCGGTTTTCTCGGTATCCGCAGGCACTCCGGCCGTGTGCATAGCATACGACCCCAAGGTTTCCTCCTTTGCGAAGGAAATGCGGCTGCCCTGCATAAGCACGGATGAACTGACACCCGAATCCGTTGCGGACGCAGCCGAAAGTCTCGCCGCCACGGACAGCGTATTTAAGGGCCTCGCCGAAAAGGCCTCCCTGCGCCGTGAAAAGGATGTTCTGAGCGCCTCGGAGCTGTTGAAATAAAACGGTATGTCAAAAGGCCGGAAGGCTTTTCTGACATACCGTTTTATTTTACACCGATTCTATAAGCTCGGTTATCTTTCTGTGAATTTCTTCTCTTTCGACTCCGAGAACATCCGCAAGCTCTCCGTAGAGGCAGTTTCTCGCCGTATGCTCAAAATCATTGTCAAGATCCGGAAGTCTGCGTCTCAGCTTTCTGAATTCCGCACGTCTGCGCACTACGGTCTTTATTACTCGGATGAATTTCTCAGGATCCGTAGACTGAACCGCGGACCTGTATACTTCTCTGCGTTTTTTCTCCTCGCCTACGTCAATTACTCCAAGCCGGGGAATGCTCTCAAGCAGCTCTTTTGCGGCTTCTCTGCTGATGGGGAGACGCATAACGATGTTCTCGTTGTCCACCGGCGTATATATCACCGAATTCGACGAATCATACAGCGGGTATAATACATAGAACGGTCTGGAGTCAGACGGGTCAAAAGGGGAACCGATAATTTTTCCCACCCTGCAGATGCCGTTGGTTCCGTAAATAATATGCTCGCCTATTTCATACATGCGCTTTGTCCTATCCTTTCCGTAAATGGAACTGTTTTGAGTTGTCCGATGTCATTAATCCGCAAAAAACGGATTTTACGCATAAAATGAGTATAATTCCCCCATAATACACTGCATATATATAATATCATAAAAAACAAAATAATTCAATGCTTGACTTTATCTTTTTTTTAGAGTATAATTATATAGTTACTGTTATAGTGTCATGAAGAGTCTGTGAAGAACAACTCCGGACTGTCCGAAAACGCTATGACGATTAATATATTTTTATGTGAAGGAGGTGCAAAATGAAAGAAGCGATTTTTGCCGTTATCGGTGCTGTAATAGGCATTATCATCGGAATCGCGGCCGGAATATTCACAGGTATCTCGCTCAGAAAAGCAAAAGAAAGAAAGCTTACGGGCGAAGCCGAAGAACAGGCGAAGAAAATAGTCGACGACGCCAACAAGGCCCGTGAAGAAGCCGAAATGAAAACCACGCTGAAAACCCAGCAGATGGTTGTCGATGCTCAGAAGGAAATGAACAAGCTTCGTGGCGAAGCGGAACGCGAGATCAAAGAACGCCGTTCTGAGGTTTCCAGAATGGAAAACAGACTTTCCCAGAAAGAAGCCAACCTTGACAAAAAGACCGAGCAGCTTGAAAAGAAGAACGATAATCTCGATAAAAAGCTGAAGGAAGTCGAAACAGTAAAGGCCGAGGCCGAGGCCGTCCTTGCCAAACAGCAGGAAACGCTTGAGCAGATTTCAGGTCTCACAGCTGAAGAGGCCCGCGAAATCCTCATGTCCGGTATGGAAGAAAAAGTCAAATTCGAATTTGCACAGCGGCTCTGCGAGCTTGAAGAGGAATTCAAGGAGACAGCCGATGACAAGGCCCGCAACATCATTACCCTTGCCATTCAGCGCTGCGCCGCAGATCAGGTATCCGAAGCCACGGTAAGCTCGGTCCAGATCCCCAACGAGGATATGAAGGGACGAATCATCGGACGAGAGGGCCGCAACATTCAGAAACTCGAAACACTTACGGGAGTCGAGCTCATTATCGACGATACTCCCGACACCATCACTGTTTCGGGCTTTGATCCCGTCAGAAGAGAGATTGCGAGACAGACTCTCGAAAAGCTCATTTCCGACGGACGTATTCACCCTGCGAGAATCGAAGAGATGTACGAGAAGGTTAAGCGCGAGGTCGAGGCAGGCATTAAGCAGGCCGGCGAGAGAGCAACCTTTGAGGTCGGAGTTCACGGACTCAATCCCGAGCTCATCAAACTCCTCGGTCGTCTTCGCTACAGAACCAGCTACGGTCAGAACGTACTCAGACATTCGGTCGAGGTCGCATTCCTTGCCGGAATCATGGCGGAGGAAATCGGCGTCGATGCCGAAACCGCAAGACGCGCAGGACTTCTGCACGACATCGGAAAGGCATTTCCGCACGATGTCGAGGGAACCCACGTCGAAATCGGCGTAAACGCAGCCAAGAAATTCAAAGAACGCCCCGATATCATCCATGCTATTGAGGCTCACCACAACGATGTCGAACCCAAGACAGCCATTGCAGTTCTTGTCCAGGCCGCCGATGCAATCTCGGCCGCAAGACCCGGAGCAAGACGCGAGGATCTTGAAAACTACATCAAGCGTCTTGAAAAGCTCGAGGAAATCGCTACCGGCTTCCACGGAGTCGACAAGGCTTACGCCATTCAGGCAGGCCGCGAGCTCCGCGTAATGATCAAACCCGAGGATGTCACCGATGACGGCATGATCGTCATCGCGAGAGATATTGCCCAGAAGATCAAGGAAGAGGTCAAGTACCCCGGACAGATCAAGGTAAATCTTATCCGTGAATCCCGCGCAGTGGATTATGCAAAATAAAACCCGCGCGAGGACATTAACATAGAATTTATATAAATTATACCGGCAAATTTCGATGCGTCAGCACGATTCAATATAAATTCGGAAAAAAATCGGATGTTAAGAAGTCTGTGACTTCTTAACATCCGGTTTTTTTAATAAATGAATCTTCTGTAAATAAGAGTCGCAATGCAGGAAATCACGAATAGGCTCCCTATTACGGCTCCTATTCCGACAGCAATGCTTCTTATCCGTTCGTGGGAAAGAGCGCTGACCGTCTCTTCGCTCTTTGCCGTTGTTTCATCGCCCTCTATGGGGCTCTCTGTTGTCACGGGGTCCGTGATGTCAGACGCCGTCGTGTCCGGAGTGACGGGCACGGTTGTATCCTCCCCGGTTCCGGGAGACACCGGCTCTGTTTCATCGGGGACCGAGGTCCCGGAGCTTTCGGGCTCTGTAGCAGGAGTTATATCGGGAACACCTGCTATCATGATGATTTTGTTTGCCTTCCAGTCGCCGGGCATTATGAATCTCAGCGTTCCGTCCTCGGTCTTGTGGTCTGAGGTTACGGGAATTCCGTCGACAAACAGAATGAATTCCTTCCAGCTTCCGTGCGGAGCCTTAAGGGTAACGAAAACGTTGCCCTCCGGCATTACTGAGCCGTCCGGGGCGCCGATTCTGACAAGAGAAATATCGAGCATCATTGCCGAAACGCTCTTACAGAGTTTTTCGTATTCAATGCTCTCCCCCATTGTGAGAATAGGAAACAAATCCGTTCTTACAAGGCGGGTTCCGGCCGGGAAAGCATCC
Source organism: Clostridia bacterium (assembly GCA_024404665.1). Classification (GTDB taxonomy): domain Bacteria; phylum Bacillota; class Clostridia; order Oscillospirales; family CAG-272; genus CAG-390. Next base: position 6,459 of record JAKSPQ010000090.1, on the reverse strand, counting down.
TGCCCTTCTCCCTCGAGAATATAGGTTATTGTTTTTCCGTCATCCGATACGTATCTGTAGAGCTGATCGACCTGAAGATTTTCCTTCACGGAGCAGACTGTGCAGGTTCTCTCAAGAACTCCCGCGATTCCGACTCCGGGAGGTGTTTCGATAACCCATTCGCCGAACGAGTGTCCCTTGGGCTCAATCTCGAATTCCTCGATGACGGCCTGGCAGACCGAGCACAGTATTACCGCCTTTCCTGGCTCCGTACACGTAGGCTCGATGATGACCGTCTTTTCCGCGGGAGTATGCTCATGGTCCTCGGAAATGTTTACAAGCACCTCAAAGCCGGTCTCGAAGCCGCGGCAGGACACCTTAAGAGTCTGGCCACCGATTTTCGAGGGATCAAAGCCCGACACCGTGACTTCATCGTCCGGAGCAGGTTCCTCCGAGCCGTCGTTGAATACGATTGCTACTCCGAGTCCCGTTCTGTCAAACTCTTCTCCGTCAACTGTTACGTTGCCGAAGCGGCACTGTGTGAAGAAGAACTTATTCTTATGGAAACGGGAGCGCGCTGTATGATCCGGATATCGAACGATGCCGTGAATTTCTTGCCGTCTGACGTGTATGTGACGGTTACGTTCTTTTTCTCCGCCGGAACGCCGAAATCTATTTTGGAATAGGTGACGTCCGAGGATACGTCATCGATATATCCGTTGTCGTATGTAGCCATTACGGAAATACCGGCCGTATTGAGCGTCTGACCCGTGTAATACACGGTTGTATCCGGCTTTGATTTGATTGTGATATATGTTACCTTAGGGTAAACGACAGTGACGCTGAAGGTCGCGGGATCGCTCCACTCGGGATATTTCACGTATACCGTGGAGGTACCGGCAGTGTAGCTTTCAAAGCCGTCGCACCATTCTTCCCTGACAGCGACGGTTTCCGTGGAGCCGTCGCTGTACTCAATGGTAAGCCTGGCGCCTTTTATATCGAGATATTCACCGGTATAGTACTTGGTTTTCGTCGGCAGAGACGAAACCCTGATTCCCGTCATAACCTTTGAAACAATCGGTATCTCGGGCGTGACGTCCGCCGCATGAGAGGACTGAATCATTACGGGAATAAAGACGGACAATGCAAAAAACAGCAGCACTGTCCTTAAAATGCCCCCCTTCCCGGCCTGATTCCGGCGGCGGTCCGACCGGGATAGGGTTTTGTTTCTTAATAAATCAAACAATTGTCAGCGATACTAAACAAACGCGTAAATCAGGCTCCTACTGCAGCAAGCTCTTCGTTGAGCTTCTTTACAAGCGGAGGAACGGTTCTTGAAACTGTCTTGAAATAAGTCGTTACGCTCTTTGTATTTTCCTTGATGAAGGTTCTCATCTGCTGATGTACGGAGTTAATGGACTTGGTATAAAGGATTCCGGGATCGATGTAGATGTTCTCGGTAATGATATCAAGCATTTCAACGGACTCGGGGTCGGAGGAATACTTGGACTTCAGAGTTACATCATAATAAGCGGGAGTGATGGTCTTATAGCTTTCGGATGCCATAACCTCGAGAACGGCACCGAGCATATTGATTTCCTTTTCGGACTTTCCGGTATTGGGCATGGCGAATGCGGACATCGTATCGTGGACGTAGCTGCGGTATTCGCCCTGCTCTTCGTCGAGCATAGGCATGGGAACAACGCCTCTGTCATCGGTCATGTTCTTCATGGAATCGCCTTCAACCTCAATGAGTCTGAGAGTTGTCATGGCGGCTCCGCCCTCGGAGAAGGTTTTGGCTATTTCGGCCTGCTCTCCGTCGGAGGATTTGTTTTTGACTCTGAGCGTACCGGGGTTATCCCAGAAAAGTCTGTTGATCTTTTCAACTGCGGTACCGATGCGGTCCTGGTCGGGAGCGAACTCGTATTCGCCGTCGCTGTTTCTGGAGAGGATGTCGAGCTTGCAGGAGGACCAGTAGGCATCGACGCCGATCATGTCGTAGTTGGAAATGAAGCCGTACTTATCGGTGGGATCCTGAGCGACACCGTCGCCGTTTACGTCGGAATAGAATACCGATGTAATCTCGTACTGATAATCGAGAGTCCACTTCTTATTTCTGACGGCATCGTAGAGATAGGGAACGCTGTGCTCGTCAAAGATGTTTCTGTTGAAGAAGGTGGCAAAGGTGAAGCGGTAAAGGGAAAGCGTGATGGCGCCGGCGCAGAAATACTGCGAGCCGTTAAACTCTGCCGCTTTGTTAAAGCCGCTGAACCAGTAGGGACGGCTGAGGTCGAGATTTTCCGCCGTCATAAGATCGATGTAAAGGTTCTCATTCGTGTGGATGATCGAAGCATAAACGGAAGCGCAGATAAGGCTGTAGTCGTTATTGCCGGACTGAACCTGGTTTCTGATGTGTACTTCGCCGATTGTGTAGTTGTCTGTTCCGGGGTCAAGAATGTTTTCGATTGTTACGCCGAGTCTTTCTTCAACATTGAGATTTCTCTTGAAGACGGCCTCGTGGATGATGTTTCCGTCGCTCTCTGAGGATACCTCGTCCTTGCACCAGTCGCGTCCGCGGCTGAGGATGACGATCTTCTCGCCGTCGAATCTGAGGTTTGCGGGTACCTTGTCACCGATTTCGTATTTATCGGTAACGGCGGAGCTGGTATTTTCGGGGGAGGTGGTTGCCACAGCAGCCGGAGTGGTTTCTGAATCAGGGTTCTTTTCCGCGCAGGCAGCGAAGGCCGCAGCCAGCATCAGCAGAGAGAGAACCGCAGAAAGGATTCTTGTTGCTTTTTTCATGGAGACTCCTTTATGTTTTTTTAATGATATTCGGGAAGCCAGCCCTTATGGGCTTCGATGAGATCGTCGCAAAGAGCTACAATGTCGTCTATGCTGAGCTCGGAAGCCGTGTGGGGCTCCATCATCGCTGCCTGATAGATGCATTCTTTCTTCTTTGTTACGGCAGCCTCTATCGTGAGGAGCTGAACGTTGATGTTCGTACGGTTCATGGCCGCGCAGATTTCGGGAAGTCTTCCTACGTGCGTGGGCTGGATTCCGAGCTTGTTTACAAGGCAGGGGACCTCAACGCAGGCGTCCGCGGGAAGATTGTCGATGAATCCGCGGTTGATTACGTTTCCGCCGATGCTGTAGGGATTGCCGGTGACCACGGCCTCCATGATGTACGACGCGTACTCTCTGGAGCGTGTGTGGGATACGTCGCCGGTGAGATATTTTTCTCTGTCGGCCTTCCAGTTCGCTATCTGCTTTATGCAGCGGCGGGGATACTCGTCAAGCGGGATGCGGTAGCGGTCGATGAGCTCGGGATATTTGTCCTTGATGAAGAAGCAGTTGTATTCGGCGTTGTGTTCGCTGGACTCGGTGCAGTAGTAGCCGAAGCGTCTTATGTATTCGAGTCTGACAAGATCCTTGAAATCCTCCGGGGGATTGTCGAGAATCGCGCAGGCACGGCGTCTGATCTCGGGATAAAGATCGTTTCCGTCGGCATCCTCGCACTCAAGCAGGAAGGCCATGTGGTTGATTCCGGCGATTTTTTCCTTTACGGGGGTCTTTGCTTCTATGCCGAGCTTCTTGAGAAGGCCGGACGTGCAGACCTGTACGGAATGGCAGAGGCCTACGGTCTCTATCCCCGTGTATCTCTGCATGTAGCCCGAAAGCATTGCCATGGGGTTTGTATAGTTGAGGAAGAGAGCGCGGGGACAGACCTCTCTCATATCCGCGGCAAAGTCCTCAAGCACCGGGATGGTTCTGAGCGCGCGGAAGATGCCGCCGATGCCGAGCGTATCGGCAATAGTCTGACGGAGTCCGTATTTCTTAGGAATCTCGAAATCCGTAACGGTGCAGGGCTCGTAGCCTCCGACCTGAATGGCATTTACGACGAAGTTCGCGTCGCGCAGAGCGGATTTTCTTTCTCCTACTCCGAGATATTTCTTAACCGTCGCTCTTCCCTCGTTGATATTCTTATTCAGGGAGCAAATCATGATATATGATTCCTCAAGACGCTCGGAATCAATATCATACAGCGCGATTTCGGCATCGCAAAGAGCGGGCGTGAGCATTGAATCTCCGAGAACATTCTTTGCGAATACAGTACTTCCCGCACCCATAAATGTGATTTTTACCATAGGAAATCCCTTTCATTCCGGCATGTAAGCCGGACCGTAAATTGTTTTATATTTTCTTTTTAAAATCTATCAGCTTAACAGGGGCATCGGCGTTTTCCGCGAAAAGGCCGTTTGAAGAGGCGATTTTCAGCGCCTTTCCGTAGGAAGCTTCGTCGAATAGAGCGCCGGCGGTGTGCGCATCCGCTCCTATCACGGTCCTGATTTTTTCTTCTCCGGCTGTCTTCCAGAACAGCGGGGAGGGATATCTTCGGTTACCGCTTATTCCGAGAAGGTTGATTTCTCCGGGAGTTCCGGTTTCCTTCAACGCACGGCAGAGCCTTCTGTATTCGGAAACGTATATTTCGGGGTCTCCGATGAAAGGACAGAGGTCCGGATGGGCAAGATACGTAAACAAACCCGTACGGACTCCGGCGATAGCCTCGTCTATATATCTGCGAAACAGTGCGGGGTCACCCGTGGGGAAGCCGGGATACGTGCGTATGCTTCCGTTTTCGCTGTCGAGGTAATGCTGTCCGAGAATCAGATACTCACAGGGAAAATCCGACAGAAACCGCACCGTCTTTTCAAAATATCTGCCGTAATACTCCATTTCCACTCCGACGTGGATTTCTATGTCGTCCCTGTATTCTTCTTTCAGATCCGTAATCGTTCTGAGGTACCCTTCCGTCTCCTCGGGGCGCATTCTGTAGTCGGAGTAATATCCGTCATCAAAGAGATAAGGAGAATGGTCCGAGAAGCCGAGGACCTTTATTCCGCCTTTGATCGCGGCCTCTATGTACTCTCTTTCCGTACCGTCCGCATGGTGACATCTGAACGTATGCGAATGGTAATTGGCAAACATCATTATCAGGGCGCTTTCCTGCGTTTTCCGCAATAGTATATATAGTATTATTATACAATAATGCTATCGAATAGTCAATATTTTTTCTTCATTCAGCACCTAAAATTATCCCCGGAAAAGGATAATAGCCGGAGGTCCTGTAATAATAAACGCCTCTCTGTCGATTTGTCGTAAATTATCAAAGTAACTTCTACAGTAAGATCGTGGTGGAATTTAGTATGAAGAAGTTGAAGTAAGTATGAAAAAAACGAATGAAATGAACGCAAAAAAACGCCCCGGAGGAAACCAGGGCGTGGCAAAAAGCCTGAAAAGGGTTATTTTTCAGAGGTTAGTTGTTTAAACTCTGAGACGATTGTAATAAACGAATATTAGTATGTAAACCATAAGCTGAGGACACGCCCATCTTTTCATTTGCCCCACCTTTCACGGGTTCTTCGAGTAGCATCAGAAAGTGAAGTGAAAACAGAACCCTTTTTCTTTGATTTCGTTTTTGTTCCGGAAATGTGCCCATCCAAACCAGCCCCAATCCCTACTGACATAGTTCCTCCTTGCGACGACAAATCAATTAGTCGTCACTCCAAACAGCAAGAATATCACCATTTTTGTGAATGATGGTATGCAAAACACCGCCAAGCATATTCGACGACTGCGTACTATAAACATGCCAACATTCTTCTTTTGAATCATAGGCAATTTCAATTTTTCTTTTAGGGATGTCAACACTATATTTTACTAACCATAACGATTTTGCATTTTTAATAGCAATACTTTGGTCAGTAACTTCCCCAACATTTTGATCTGTTGAAAAAGTTTGTATTTCCCATTGATATTCTGTTAAGCAAAATGTTTTAACTTTCACCGTATTGAATTCTTCGGGCCCATGCAATAAGAACAACAAACTTAACAAACCTCCTATACAGACTAAAACAATAACAATTAAAACAGCATATATCTTTTTCACTATTTCTCACTCCTCACTCCAACCATATCTGGTTATTTGTTCAGTTCGCTTATCAGGGCATCATCCACAATTCGAATTAAAAATGAATACTGTCCTTTGATATTTCGCACTCCAAGATAATAGCTGCCTTCATGTACATATTCAGCAAAAGCATAGTACAGCCACGGATAAGTTGAAGAATTAAAACGAAGCTCGTTCCTTCTTATCCAAGACTGATTGAGAGACGATATTGGAACACAATCATTCACGTCTGCCAGCTTGAAGAAGGGGTCATCGGTATATTCAAGCCCAACGTATTTAGGAATGCAAACGTTTTCTGTTGTAAAAGTTCTCAATATAATCAGTCACGTCTTTCCTGACTTCATCAATTATAGCATATTTCTTGCGATATATCAATTCTTTTTTTGCTGTGGCAAAAAAACTCTCCACGCATGCATTATCGTAAGGGCAGCATAGCGATACTCTTTTCTATTGCTGGCCATTTTTCCTTTCTTTTGTACCCATACGACCATTATACACCCGGTGTCAATTTT
>JAKSPQ010000009.1 GCA_024404665.1 Clostridia bacterium | reverse complement strand
TGTACTCAGAGTTCTCTGTGCGGGGTCCATTGTTGTTTCCCAAAGCTGCTCGGCATCCATGTCGCCGAGACCTGTGTATCTTTCGGCCTCTACGCCGTTAGTTCCGAGCTCGGCAATAAGGATATCTCTTTCTTCATCGGAGAAAGCATATTTTTCTCCGCTTGAGCGACCTCTCTTGTATACCTTATAAAGAGGAGGCTGAGCGAGGAATATGTGTCCGTCCTCGATGAGCTGCTTCATATGTCTGAAGAAGAATGTAAGGAGAAGTATTCTGATATGCGAACCGTCGACATCGGCATCGGCCATTATTATGATCTTGCCGTATCTGAGCTTGCTTATGTCAAAGTCCTCGCCGATGCCGCATCCGAGGGCCTGAATGATCGGTATAAGCGAAACGTTTCCGTAAACCTTGTCAAGACGGCTCTTTTCAACGTTGAGGACCTTTCCTCTCAGGGGAAGAATTGCCTGGAACTTTGAATCTCTTCCGGATTTTGCGGAGCCTCCGGCGGAATCTCCCTCAACAAGATAGAGCTCTGTGAGCGCCGCGTTTCTTTCCTGGCAGTCCGCAAGCTTACCGGGGAGTGTGGAGCCCTCGAGAAGTCCCTTTCTTCTTGTGAGTTCTCTGGCCTTTCTTGCCGCTTCTCTTGCTCTGGATGCGGCCATTGCCTTTTCCAGAATTGCTCTGGCGGTAGAGGGATTTTCTTCAAAATATTCGGTAAGTCTTGTGGTTACCGTGCTGTCCACAAGAGCTCTTACATCGGAATTTCCGAGTTTTGCCTTTGTCTGGCTTTCAAACTGAGCATCCTCGAGCTTTACGCTGATAATCGCGCAGATACCTTCTCTGCAGTCTTCACCGGACAGGGCCTTATCGGAAGAGGAGAGAATATTGTTCTTTCTTGCGTAGTCGTTGAGAACTCTGGTAATAGCGGTTTTGAAACCGGTTTCGTGAGTTCCTCCCTCAACAGTATTCATGTTGTTTGCGAAGGAAAGAACCGTTTCGTTATATGAAGAATTGTACTGAAGAGCAACCTCGGCCTGGCTTGTGCCTTTTTCACCGCGCATGTAGATAACGTCGGGATGTACTTCCTCGCAGTGCTTCTGCTCGGTTAAGAAGGAAACAAAGTTTCTTATGCCTCCCTCGAAAACAAGATCGGTCTGCTTGGAGACGCCTTCATCGTTCTTGATTCTGTCGTCCGTAAGAAGAATTCTTACGCCGGCATTTAGGAATGCCTGCTCGCGCATACGGTTTAAAAGAATATCGTATTCGAAAACAGTAGTCTCAAAAATTGTATGATCAGGCTTGAAGGTAACCGTTACGCCGTGTGTTTTTTCGCCGGGAGCCACGGGACCTTCGTTTTTGAAGGGCCTCGCAACCGCTCCTCTCTCAAATCTTTCGGTATATCTGATACCGTCTACAACGTCTTCAAGCTCAAGCCACTCGGAAAGAGCGTTAACTACGGAAGCTCCGACTCCGTGCAGACCTCCGGCTATCTTGTATCCTTCTCCGCCGAATTTTCCTCCTGCATGAAGAATCGTATAAACCACTTCAGGCGTGGGTATACCCTGAGTTGGGTGAATTCCGGCAGGAATACCTCTTCCGTTATCCTCTACGGTTATGCTTCCGTCTGTATTTACCGTAACCTTGATAAGGTCGCAGTGTCCGGCAAGAGCTTCATCGATGGAGTTATCAACGATTTCGTTAACAAGATGATGAAGTCCTCTGACCGATGTCGTTCCTATGTACATTCCGGGACGTTTTCTGACGGCCTCAAGTCCTTCCAGAACCTGAATCTGGCTTTCCGTATATACATTGTCTTCAACGACGGTGTTAAGCTCCGTGTTATCCTCGTCAAGTTCAATAAGCTCGGGTGAAGATATTATTTCTCCGTTGCTGTCATAAACAATACCCTCATCTACGGTTTCGGAGTTATTCGTATCAATCTGTTCTTCTACTGTGACGGGGGTCTTTTTTTCCTCAGACATAAAAACTAATCCTCTTTTCGGGTGTAGTGTTAAAATTCAAACGATTTATCCCGCAAGTCCGCTTCGCTGTAAAAGCACGCTGCTTGCAAGCTCGGAAAAGCATATACGGTAACCGTCAGGCTTTCCTTCTGTTCTGTGTATGTAAACGATAAATGATTTTGGAATATCGCTGCCGGTGAATTCAGTAAAACCCTGTTTTTCGGCATCGGCAAGATATTTTTTAGTAATCGGAGAATCGGCGGTGGCGCTGTCGGTATCAAAAATACCGATAATGTCTCTTTCTCTGATTATTGTGTTGTTTCCGATAAACAGATATCCCGATGATTTCATCTCTGTCTGAATTCTCCGTTCTCGGTATAGATGACGCGGGCCTCGGTGCCCTCCGGGATCGCATCGCCGCATGCGGTCATAATAACCTGACCATTTTTCATACGGTCCGTAAGATATTCTCTGCGGGCTCCGTCAAGCTCCGAAAAGACGTCATCGAGGAGCAAAACAGGTCTCTCTCCGGTATCATTCATTGAAATATTGCTTTCAGCTAGCTTGAGTCCCAGCGCAAGTGACCTCTGCTGGCCCTGAGAGGCATAAATACGGGCACTCTTGCCGTTCAGGTTAATATTTATATCATCCTTGTGAATGCCCCACAGAGTGGCTCCTGCGCCTATTTCACGGTCATGGTTGGACATGAGCTGACTGAAGAAGGCTTCCCTCAGTTTTTCTCTGTCACCGCTTGTTTCATCGCTGATCTTAAAGGAAAACGCATAGTCAAGGGAAGGAATCTCATGCTCCTCCGTCATTTCCTCTATGCATTTTTTCAGCTGCTCTGAAGCAAGCCTCAGATATCCGATTCTCGACTGCGTAATAAACGCAGCCTCGACCGACAGCTGATATGACCAGAATTCAATTGTTGCATCAAAATTTTTGCGGTTATCCGGCGCGGATTTAATAAGCTTGTTTCTTTGAATAAGTATGTGGTTGTATCTTTGAAGCGATTTCAGATATGCGGGTCTCAGCTGCGAAATGGCCACGTCAAGATAACTTCTTCTCATAGACGGACCTTCTTTTATTACATTCAGATGCTCCGGAAAGAACAAAACGGCTCTGAAACGGCCGATGAGCTCGGACATCTTCTGAAGCTTCACTCCGTTGTGCTCTATGTATTTCTGGTGAGATCTGCTGTAAGACATGCTTATCGTCTGAGGCCTGTACGAATCCTCATAATTCATCTCTATCCTGGTATTCGGACAGTCGAATCTTATGAATTCGTTTTCCTTAACGCCTCTGAACGATTTTCCAAGCGAACAGAGGCAGACAGCCTCCAGAAGATTTGTTTTTCCCTGTGCGTTGTTTCCGTAAATAAGGTTTACGCCGTCGGAAAAATCAACATCGCAGGAAGCTATATTTCTGAAATCCGTGACCTTAATTTTTTTACAGATCATTTCCGACAGCAGGCAATAAAGGATGCGTCGGCATCGGTTATGCCATCCTTCAGTTTTATTTTTTTTACGGTCAATCAGTCTCTTGTGCGGACGGGCATCATGAAGAAGATATCATCGGTGCCTTCGCCGGGATTAACGGGTACAAGGTTGATTGAGTAGAGAGGTGTAGAAAGCTCTATGCGGATTTTTTCTCCGGAGCATACCTTTACGGAATCAATAAGGTTTCTGTTGTTGAAGGAAATGACGATATCGTCTCCGTTGTGGTCTATTTCAAGCTCGTCATATGATACGCCGACGCTGGAAACGGCGTTAAGCTTAAGAATATTGCCCTCTACAGAGAACTTAAGAGGCGTTCTGGTGCTTCCGGGGACCTTTTCCTCGGTAACGACGGCGGCTCTTTCAAGAGCAGCAAGAAGCTGCGCCTTATCGACAGTGATATTAATTTTATGTGTTTTGATAATGATGCGGTCAAAATCGATGTATTCGCCTTCTATAAGTCTGGAATAGAAGGTGAGTCCGTCAAAGCTGCATACCATGCTCTTGTGAGAGAGATTGAATACAACGGTATCGTCTTCACCGTCGGGCAGCATTCTGTAGAGCTCTACGACGGTCTTGTTCGGAACGATATACTGATATTTGCTGTCTCCGTCAGAAAGATTGCGGATATTTGTCTCACATACGCATTTTGCAAGCTTGAAGCTGTCACAGGATACGATAAGCAGGCGGTTTTCGGTAATTCTGAAGAATGCGCCGTTAAGAACCGGTCTCTGGTCGTTAACTCCCATTGCATATGTGATTTTTGCAATCATGGATTTAAGAACGGATGCCTTGACCTCAAATCCGGATCCGGATTTAACCTGAGGGATAATTGGGAAGTCGCTGCCGTTCAGAGACTGCATTTTATAGAAGGATTTACCGGAGGATATTGAGGTTTCGAGATTTGCGTTTACCTCGAGCGTGATTTCATCTCCGTCCATAACCTTCAGGGTCTGAACGAATTTTGAAGCATTGACGCAATAGTCGCCGCCTTCTATGACTTTACCTTCGGCATTGCATTTGATACCCTTTTCAAGGTCGTACGTTGTAAAAACGATGCTGCCGTCGTTATTAGCTTCTATGTGAATATATTCTGTTGCCGGATTCGTGCCCTTCATTCCTACTGCGCACATCATAGGGGCAATGATATTTATAATTTGCTGACGGTTGAAAACTATCTTCATTTTAACTGCCTTTCCATTTCCGCGGCGGAAATATAAAAATATAAATATAATATATAAATATAGTATTAGTAGTAAAAGTGGAAAAAGTGGAAAACCCGGAAAATCAGGACTCTATAGTCTTTTTCAGGCTGTTGATTTCAGCTCTGAATGCCGAATCGGTTTTGATTTTCTTTTCGATTTTTTCAATGGAGGCTATAACGGTAGTATGATCTCTCTGGAAAATCTTGCCTATGTTGTTCTGGGACATATCGGTAATTTCCCGGATAAGATATACCGCAATGTGACGGACGGACACAATGTTCTGAGATCTCTTCTGGCTTATGAGCTCGTCTTTTGTTATTCCGTATCTGTCATAAAGGGCTGAAAAAATCTTTGAAACCGTTACTTCAGTGGGAAGCTGTCCGTCAAGAAGGTCAGCCACGCAGTTCTTTGCGGATTCAAGCGTAATCGAATTGCCTTCCACAAAATATTTGGCTCCGATTTTCTTAATGGCTCCCTCGATCTGTCTTATATTCGATCTTAAGTTTTCGGCAAGGAAGGTCAGAACCTCTTCGGGAAAATCGACGCCTATCTGTTCCGCCTTCTTTTTTATTATGGCGGTTCTGAGCTCAAAATCGGGCGGCTGAATGTCGGCGAGCAGTCCCCATTCGAATCTTGTCTTTAATCTCTCTTCAAGAGTTTTCATTTCTCTCGGAGGACGGTCGGACGTGAGAATGATCTGCTTTCTGTCTTCGTACAGTGAATTGAACGTATTGAAGAACTCTTCCTGAGTGGAAACCTTGCCGGCTATGAAGTGAACATCGTCTATAAGCAGTATGTCGCACTGTCTGTATTTGTTTCTGAATTCCTGCGATTTGTTTGCGGACATCGCTTCTATAAACTGGTTCGTGAAATCCTCTCCGGTAATAAAAATGATTTTTACATCCGGTTTGTTTTTCTTGATTTTATTTGTTATGGAATACAGAAGATGCGTCTTTCCTATGCCGCTGGGTCCGTAAATGAAAAGAGGATTGTAATTTGTCGCCGGATGCTCAGCAACCGCAAGACAGGCTGCATGGGCGAATTTGTTGGAATCTCCGACGATGAAGTTCTCGAACGTATATTCGAAATTGTATGCCGGAATCGTTGAACCGTAGGGCTCGACGGGGGTTTTTGCCAGAGGGTTTTCCGGAATCGATGCCGTTTCCTTTTCCCTTACTTTAAGTTCGACCGTTACGGGAAACCCCAGAAGCTTTTCAAATTCGGAATTTATGGTCGAAAGATATTTTTTGTTTATGATTTCATGCTTGAGCGGTGAATCCGTAGAAAGAACGATGACTCCCGTATCTCCGTTAAAGCTTTCGACCTTAACGGTTTCAAACCAGAGTTTTATCGTTTCTTTTGTCAGCGATGATGAAAAAGAATCTCTGACACTGTACCACAGCTGCGTCATTTCGTCGTTATATGACATAATCTACTCCTTAAAAAAAGCGGGGCATAATTATATTTTAAATAAATAATTATATAATTATAAATATTTATAATATTATATCATAAAAAATAATAATAATCAAGATTTTTAACAAATAATTAACAATTTTTTCTGTATTAAAAACGGTTTTAAAACACAATATGCGATTTTGTTTTTTATATGTGGCGTTTTTTCCTGAAAAAACGTAAAATAATCGTTAAAAAGTTGATTTTTTTTAAAAAAAGTGATATACTATTTATGTTTATGAAAAATGAAAGGCAGGTCTTTTTATAATGAGAGCTGTAATGTACGGGGCCGGAAATATCGGCCGCGGTTTCATCGCAAAGAGATTTTATCTTTCCGGATACGAGACTGTATTCATCGATGTAAATCTGAGCGCGGTGGAAAGTCTTAAAAAAGAGAAAAAATATCCGATCTTCGTTACCCGCGGAGATCATTACGAGGCTGAATGGGTTGAAAACGTAACGGCCGTAAACGGACGCGACGAGGATGCCGTCGTCGATGAAATCGCAAACTGCGAAATCATGGCTACCGCTCTCGGAGTAAACGTTCTGCCCTTTGTTGCAAAGAACATTGCGAGAGCAATAGAAAAGAGATTCGCAAACGGCGCAAAGCCTCTGAATATTCTTATCTGCGAAAACCTCATAGGCTCCGGAGAATATCTCAAGGGACTTGTTGAGCCTCTTGTCGCTCCCGAAGCAAAGGAATATCTTGAAAGCAGCATAGGCTTTGTAAGCGTTTCCGTATGCATTACCGTTCCTCCCACAGCCGAAAAGTTCCTGGCCGAGAGCCCGGTTGCCGTATGCTCCGATGTTTACAACGAGCTTCCCGCCGATGCCGAGGCATTCAGACCCGTAGGCGCTCCCGTACCGAACGTAAACGGTCTCGTACCGTTCTCTCCGTTCAGATTCTATATCGAGAGAAAGCTTCTCATCCACAATATGGGCCATGCGACCATGGCTTATCTCGGTTGGCTGAAGCATTACAATTACATTTATGAGGTAGCCGAGGACGCTGAGGTCAAGTATATTCTCTACAGAGCCCTCTGTGAGTCCGCCAGAGCCCTTTCAAAGCGCCACGGCGTACCGCTCGATAATCTTATGAGATTCATCGAGAACCTTGTCACAAGACTCGACAACCCGCTTCTCGACGATACTCTTCTCAGAGTCGGTAAAGATACCAAGAGAAAGCTGAATGCGGGAGACAGACTTGCAGGCGCATATCTTATGTGCAGAGAACAGGGAATACTTCCCGCTCACATTGCGGTATCCATTGCTGCCGGATATCTTTTTGCTCCCGCCGAGGACCCCATCGCAATCGAGGTTTCTTCCTACGCAAAGGAAAACGGTATTGCCGCAGCTCTTGAAAAATACAGCTCCATAACCGAAAAAGCCGACGTGGAGCTCATCGGCAGATTCTACGATATGCTCGCTTCCGGCGCAAAGTTCGGAGCCATCGTTAAGGAACTCAATAAAATCTGCGAATAACACCGGATAAAAAATGTAAAGCCGGTCCTGATATTATTTTATTAAGGGACCGGTTTTTTCTGAAAGGATATAAAAATGATTAAATATTGCAATGAATGCAGAACGTTCTTCATGGACGGAAAAGACTTCACCTATGCAGTCAGGGTAAACTCCGCAGGATATCTAACCAGAGCATATTACGGAAAAAAGATAGAGCATGCGAATCTTTCTTATTTCAACAGGGAAATTGTAACGAGCTTCAACACCGGAATACCCGGATTCAAAAAGCAGTACGCAACGATAATGCAGGAATATTCAACCGAATATCTCGGAGACTTCCGTGAGCCCGCTCTTGTTCCCGTCGATGAAAGAGGCAGCAGAGTCGCCGATCTCAGATATGCAGGATATTATATGCTTCCCGTAAAGCCCGCCATCACCGGTATGCCGACATCGAAGGGCGGTGAAACGCTTGTTATCAGACTCAAGGATACCGATACCGGACTTGCGGTATATCTTTACTACACCGTCTACGAGGCCGAAAACATAGTCACACGCCGCGCCGTAATATCCAACGGTACTTCGGGCAGCATAACGCTTGAAAGAGCTCTCAGCTTCTCTGAGGACTTCTACGACTGCGATTTCGAGCTTATGACTCTCTGGGGACACCATGCAAACGAGAAAACACCCGAAATCACTCCTCTTCATCACGGAAGAACAACTATAGGCAATATACGCGGAACCACCTCGGCTCATCATGCAAACTTTACAGCTCTGCTCAGAAAGGGAACAACCGAAGAGCAGGGAGAGGTATATTCCACTTCGCTTATCTACAGTGGATCCCATTATGAGAGCGTTGAAGTTGACGAATGCGGCAGAACCAGAGTTGTTTCCGGAATAAACCCCGAGTCATTCTCCTGGAAGCTTGCTTCCGGCGAGGAATTTGAAACCCCAGAGGCCGTGCTCAACTATTCTGACGAAGGCCTCGGCAAGATGACGAGACAGTATCACGATTTCTTCAGAGCCAATCTCGTAAATCCCAGATGGGTGAACGAGAGACGCCCCGTCGTTCTCAACAGCTGGGAGGGAATGCACTTCTCGTTTGACCGCGACAGACTCTTTGACACCATCGACTGCCTGAAGGATTCCGGCATTGAGCTCTTTGTTCTCGATGACGGCTGGTTCGGCGCCAGAAACAACGATAAGGCCGGTCTCGGCGACTGGGTATGCAACGAGACGAAGCTGCCCGGCGGTCTTAAGGCAATTGCCGACAGATGCCACGAGAACGGCATCGAATTCGGTCTCTGGATTGAGCCCGAAATGGTAAATCCGGATTCGGATCTTTACAGAGCCCATCCCGACTGGGCCATTGCGGTTCCCGGCAGAGACGCTGTTCCGTCCAGAAACCAGTATGTACTCGATTTCTCCCGCAAGGATGTTGTTGATTACATTAAGAAGGCTATGTACGACGTTATCTCCACGAGCGGCGCAAGCTACATCAAGTGGGATATGAACCGTCCTCTTACCGAAAACATGTCCTATATGCTTCCCGCCGACAGACAGGGAGAACTCCAGCACAGATACGTCCTCGGAGTTTACGAGCTTGCGAGATATCTTACGCTTGAAGCCTTCCCGGACATTCTCTTTGAGGGCTGCTCCGGCGGCGGCGGACGCTTTGACGGCGCCATGCTCGCATATTTCCCGCAAATCTGGTCCTCGGACAACACCGATGTGGACGACAGAACCGTAATTCAGCTCGGAACCACCATGGTATTCCCGATGTCGGCATCGTCCAACCACGTTTCGCTTTCTCCTAACATCCGCAACGGCAGACCTTCTCCCATCGCCACGAGAACGAATATCGCATACGGCGGCACCTTCGGATACGAATTCGATGTACGCAAGATTCCCGAGAGCGAGCTTAAGGGCATTCCCGCCGCCGTAGAAAAGTATCATGAGATTGACGATATCGTCAGAAACGGCGATCTCTACCGCGGAACCGACAGAACACAGGGCAACGAGTCTCTGATTTCCGTCGTTTCCAAGGATAAAAAGAGAGCCTTCGTTGTATATTATCAGGCGCTCAATCCGCACAAGATGAATCCCGTATTCAGAATCCCCGGTCTTGACGGCAAAACCGTGTACAGAATAAAGGAGCTCGGCCTCGAGCTTCCCGGCTCCGTTCTCGGCAACCTCGGGCTCGGTATCGGCAGATTCAGAAACGATTTCGGCTCCGTTCTGCTCACGCTTGAAGCCGTTGACTGAAAATAATAAATAATATCTAAAAGGGTATGTTAAAAAGTCTGCACTTGCTTAACATACCCTTTTATGTTATTTTGTTAAAAATAAAACGCTTTACAAATACCCTTAAATGGTTTATACTTAATATAATTAAATTGTGAAAGGGATACAACATGAAGAATATTCTTGTTCTATTTACCGATCAGCAGAGATACGATACCATCGGTGCGAACGGAAACGAATATGCTCAGACGCCGAATCTTGATAAGCTCGCTTCGGAATCCGTCGTTTTTGATTACTGCGTGACACCGTCTCCCGTTTGCGTACCGGCGAGGCTTTCGCTGCTTGCCGGACAGTATCCGAACAGAACCGGCTGCAATCTCAACAATCCTCTTACCGCATACAAGGGAAACGGTCTTTACGGAATGCTTACCGATGCGGGCTACCACACCTGCAACGTAGGAAAAATGCACAACTCCCGCGATATGTACGGCTCCATCGGCTTCCGTGAAAGACATACACAGGAGGAGCTTTCCAATCCCAAGGACGATTATACGCAGTTCATTCTTAATTCTCCCTATAAAAATGTGTTCGATTATATGGGACAGAGAAGCGAAATGTATTATGTTCCCCAGGTTTCTCAGCTCCCGGCAGAGGCTCATCCGACACAGTGGATAGGTGACAGAAGCGTTGAGTTTATTGAAAAACAGACAGGCGAAAAGCCGTTTTTCCTGTTCTCCTCCTTTATTCACCCGCATCCGCCCTATGCGCCGCCGGCTCCCTGGAACAAGCTTTTCAGACGCGAAAGCATTCCCGCCCCCTTCGTTCCCGAAAATTATAAGGAATTCAAGAAGATAATGACACCGTCGTTCGACTGTGAGCATCTGGGAATTACCGAGCTTGCCGCAAAGAGACTGAAAAACTATTATTATGCCTGCGTATCGTTTGTCGACTACCAGATAGGAAGAATTATCGATGCGCTGAAGGCAAAGGGTCTGTACGATGACACGATTATTCTGTTCTCATCGGACCACGGAGAGCTTCTCGGTGATTATTCCAACTTCGGCAAACGGTCGATGCTGGATGCCGCGGCTCACGTTCCGCTCATGATGAAAATACCCGGCACGGCGCCTTCGCGCAGAAGCGACGTTGCCTCCCTCGTCGATGTTGCCCCCACGCTTCTTTCGCTTGCCGGAATCGGCTTTGACAGCGAAGAATTTGACGGCATCGATCTCTTCTCAGCACGCCACGACGTCGTATACAGCCAGTACGGCCATAAAAAGAACGGCGAATACATGGTAGCGAGCGAAAATGACAAGCTCATTTACAGCACGGTTGAAGACAAATATTATTACTTCAACGAGCGCCCCGAGGCTGTAAACCTTTACGATGCCGGAAACGGCCGCGTCATCGAGCTTCAGAAGAAGCTCAAGAATTATATGGACAGCGATGTCGGCGTAATTCCCCAGAGCAATAAGGATGACCTGCCCGGAAAAGCCAAGAAGACTCAGAAGGTCAAGGATTTCGGAGTAGGCTGGATGGATCATACAGCCCGCCGCGACGAAGAAGCCGCAAGAATTCCTGACGGATACAAAGTCGACCTTCCCTAAACGGCCGGAGCTGTACATTATTGTAATATTACCGATAAAACAGAGGTTTTTATTATGAACAGAGGCAAAAATTACCCGCTTTACGAAACAACGGTATTTCCCGAATTCAGATTCATGGTCGATCAGTCGGCCGAGAAGCACCCCGACAGCTATGCTCTGTCATATAAGGTGCATCCGAATGATGAAGAAGTAATCCATATTACATATACGGAAGCCAGAAAAGATATCATTGCGCTCGGAACGGAAGAGATTGCAATGGGACTGAGAGACAAAAAGGTTGCCGTAATAGGCGGATGCTCACATTATTGGATTTACACTTATTTCTCACTCATGGCAATAGGTGCGGTCACGGTTCCCCTTGATAAGGAAATGCCCGCCCCGGACCTTGCTGCTACAATAAAGCGCGGAGACTGCATGGCTGTATTCTACGGCCCGGAGCTTGCTTCCAAGCTTGATATCATCAAGGCTGAATCCGGCGCAGAAATATTCGTATGCATGGCCGATTCCGTTCCCGCGGACGCGTCTCAGGATATCGCGATAAGCTCCCTCATTTCGGCCGGAGCCGCTAAATATGCAGCCGGAGACAATTCGTATTATGATTACGAAATAGATCCCGACAGACTGGCCTCCATCGTGTTCACCTCCGGAACGACCGGAAAGGGCAAGGGAGTAATGCTGTCTCAGACCAACATCGTCTCCGATATGACTCAGGGAATGTATAATTTCAATATCACTCCCAAAACCCTGATGCTTCTTCCTCCGCACCACACCTTCGGTTCCACGGTCAACATCGTAGGGCACTATGCTCAGGGCTCAGAGATTTATCTGACCTCCGGCATAAAGTATCTGATGAGAGAGATTCAGGAGCAGAAACCCAAGCATCTCATTCTTGTTCCGCTCTTTGTTGAAACCCTGTACAGAAGAATCTGGGCGCAGGCGGAAAAGAGCGGGGAAGCGGCAACGCTTCGCAAGGGCATGAAGCTCAGCGGAATGCTCCGCAAGATAGGAATTGACAAGAGAAGAACGATTTTCAAGAAAATTCTTCACAATTTCGGCGACAATCTTGAAATGATCATCTGCGGAGGAGCCGCTCTCAACCAGGACATCATCGATTTCTTTGACGCCATAGGCATTACGATTCTCAACGGATACGGTATTACCGAGGCATCGCCGCTCATTTCATGCAACCGCAACGAATGGCAGAAAAACGGCTCCGTCGGTCTGCCCATTATCGGCGAAGAGGTAAAGATTGCCGATCCCGACGAAAACGGAGAGGGAGAAATCTGCGTAAAGGGTCCGAATGTAATGCTCGGCTATTACGACGATCCCGAGGCGACCGCTGCCGTATTTGACGATGAAGGCTATTTCCACACCGGAGATTACGGAAAAATCGATGCGGACGGTTGGATTTACATTACCGGCAGACTGAAAAATCTTATAATTTTCGGAAACGGTAAAAACGTATATCCGGAGGAAATCGAAACGGAGATTTCCCGTATAAGAGGCGTTCTGGAGGTTGTCGTTTATGCCGGAGAAAGCAAATCCGACCCCGGAAAGGAAGTTATAGTCGCGGAAATTTACCCGGACTACGAGCAGCTTAAGGGAGACGGAATTGAGGGCGACGAGGCCATACAGAAATATTTTAACGATAATATCAAAGTCGCGAATTCCAGAATGGCGCCTTACAAGAAGGTCGGTCTCGTAAAGGTCAGAAAAACCGAGTTCATCAAGAACACATCAAGAAAGATTACGAGATTCAACATTGATAAGTCAATTGACTGATAACTTGTAGCGAGCCGAAATCGGCGGTAAGTCCAAAATCGGACAGCTGATCCGAACGGAAAAACAGCGCAGGACATAGATTACAGTATCCGGAATAACGGAATCACGGGATATCCGCTTTTCGGAAACAGGGTCTACAGTCCTGCGCTTTCGTATTTATGAAACATAGTAATAATCGCAAGGGGATGCTCCATTAAAGGGAACCTTTTTCCCGTGCTCACGGAGATCATTCAGAATCTGTTCACGGTAAACCGTGAATTTTTTAATTCACTTTTTCATGCGATGAATTTATAAAGAATTAACAATTTGGGGTCTAAAATGGACTTTTACATGTGGAAAACTCGGTGGGAAATGTGTAAAACTGTGGAAAAAGTACCCGAAAACATAAAAAACAGGGCTTTGATAACGGATTAAGGCTGTTTTTTCATGTAAAGCGCCATGTGGAAAACTTATGAACGGAGCTTTAAAAACTGTTTACAAACAATATGCAATTGTTCAATAATTGGCTATTGATTTAAAGTGAACAGATAAGCTTTTCAATAGGAATATAATCCTTTGCATAGCCCTTTATTCCGCTGTCGGCTTCGGATGCAAGCTTCAGGGCACGTGTTATTGCCGTGTCCGAAAGGTTTTCCACTGCCGTTAAATACCGGCCCAGAGGGAAGGGCTTTATACCGGTTTCAGCTGAAATCTGCTGGCTTGTCATACCGTTTTTTCTGCAGGCCGAAACGGCTGACATATCGCAGAGGACTCGTATTATATCGGCCATGATTTTTGTGGGCTCGGTTTTGCAGCCGATGAGGAAAGACAGAATATCGAGAGCTTTTTTGTAATTTCCGGACACCATGGCGTTCGCAAGAGCAAAGGAGTCGTACTCCTCTGAGGCGCTTCCCGCTGTCCGGACGTCGGCCGATGTGACCTCGCGCCTTCCGGAGGCTTTGACGTAATAAGAAATCTTTTCCGTTTCCGAGGAAAGCCGGAACATATCCGAACCGCAGTAGTTTACGGTGTATGCGCAGACGTCGGGCGGAGCAATTACGCCGTTTTCGTTGTAATGTCTTCCTACCCAGCCGTTGAGTCTCGCGCCCGTGATCCGCTCAAAGAGAACGGGGACGGCTGCATCGGCGAGCTTTTTGAAGAGCGCCGACGGACGTTTGGGCAGGCCGGGATCAAAGCCTGACGCAGGCAGCGAAAGGATGACTACCGAGCATGAGTTTTCATCGACGGCGGAGAGAAGGGAGCACAGCTCGTTTATTTCGCCCTGGCGCAGATCCGTGAGGCTCAGCGTAACGGATACCGGCTTGAATTCCGCGAACATCGGGGGAGAGAACACGGCGGCCTCGAGAGCATCTGCGGAGTATGAGGACTGGTCCATCGAAACGCTGTCAAAGCTGTCGCCTCCGGAGAGAAGCTTTATTGTCTCCGCAACGGCACTTCTTTTTAAATAATCTTCTTCACCGTAAAAAAAGTATGCTTTGGGGATTTTTCCGGCAAAGCCGGTTTTCAGTCTTTTCCTGAAATCGGCTCCGGTCATTATTTCATTCATTTTATAAACCTCATTCCTGTTTTTCTTCTGACATAACTCAGACTGTCTTTTCAGGCCTGTTTTTCTTCCGTATATTATTTTATCATATTTTCTTCGGATAATCAATTTTTTCCGTATTTTTTCCTGAATTTTTCTGAATGAGTTTCAGATGTTCTTATGTTTTTCCTGTTTTGACAACGCCTTTCGTATTTCTCAGACTTAATTCTGCCACAAAATCCTTCTCATGTTAACTTCTATTTTAATTTCTACTGTAGAAGTTACTTTGAAAATTTACATATATGAAGTTTTTCCGCGTTATTTTTAAATAAATCTTTACACTTTAATAATAATATGATATAATATAAGGTATAATTACAATAGAGCAGTTTGGGCTCGATTTGAAATGATTAATTAATATTTAAAAATACGGAGGAAAAATCCAACATGGCAATTAAGCGTGTTAAGCTTTCCATGGATGGTAACACCGCTGCGGCGCATGTATCTTATGCGTTCACAGAGGTTGCTGCCATTTACCCCATCACTCCCTCCAGCCCTATGGCTGAAATCACGGATACCTGGTCCGCTACCGACAAGAACCTTCTCGGCAAACCCGCCCGTAACATCTTCGGCGAGCGCGTAAAGGTTATGGAGATGCAGTCCGAGGCCGGTGCCGCCGGCGCCGTTCACGGCTCCCTCGCTTCCGGTGCTCTCACCACCACCTACACGGCATCTCAGGGACTTCTTCTTATGATCCCCAACATGTACAAGATGGCCGGCGAACTTCTTCCCGGTGTAATTCATGTATCTGCCCGCTGCGTAGCTTCCCATGCCCTTAACATTTTCGGAGATCATTCCGACGTTTATGCCTGCCGTCAGACCGGTTACGCAATGCTTGCGGAAACCAACCAGCAGGAAATCATGGACCTCGGCGCTGTCGCTCACCTCTCCGCCATCACCGGTAAGGTACCGGTACTGAACTTCTTCGACGGTTTCAGAACTTCTCATGAAATCCAGAAGATCGAGGTCTGGGACATCGACGATCTCAAGGATATGGTTGACTGGAAGGCCATCGACGAATTCAAGGCTCACTCCCTCAATCCCGCTCATCCCGCTCTCCGCGGCTCCGCTGAGAACGGCGATATCTTCTTCCAGCATCGCGAGGCCTGCAACGAGTACTATGACAAGTTCCCGGCCGTCGTCGAGTCATATATGAAGAAGGTAAACAAGAAGCTCGGTACCAACTACCAGCTCTTCAACTACTATGGCGCTCCGGATGCCGAAAAGGTCATCGTTGCCATGGGCTCCGTCTGCGATGTTGCAGAGGAAGTCATCGACTATCTCAACGCTCACGGCGAAAAGGTCGGTCTCGTAAAGGTCAGACTTTACAGACCCTTCTCCGCTAAGCACCTCATTGCCGCTATCCCCGCTTCCGTTAAGAGCGTAGCCGTTCTTGACAGAACCAAGGAACCCGGCTCCCTCGGCGAGCCCCTTTACCTCGACGTTGTCACCGCTCTCGCTCAGAACGGCAGAGGCGACATCAAGGTTGTCGGCGGCCGTTACGGACTCGGTTCCAAGGATACGACTCCTGCCTCAATCTTTGCCGTATACGCCAACCTCGATGCCAAGAATCCGAAGAACGGCTTCACCATCGGTATCGTCGATGACGTAACCAAGCTCTCCCTCAAGGAAAAGAAAGCTCCCGACACTGCTGCCAAGGGCACTATTTCCTGCAAGTTCTGGGGTCTCGGCGGCGACGGAACCGTTGGCGCAAACAAGAACTCCATCAAGATCATCGGTGACCACACCGACAAGTATATCCAGGCTTACTTCCAGTATGACTCCAAGAAGACCGGCGGTATCACCATTTCTCATCTGAGATTCGGCGATAAGCCCATCAAGAGCCCCTACTACATCACCAAGGCCGACTTTGTCGCATGCCACAACCAGTCCTACCTCACCAAGTATGACATGGTTCAGGATGTTAAGCCCGGCGGAACCTTCCTCCTCGACTGCGAGTGGAAGCCCGAAGAGCTTGACGCCAAGCTTCCTTCCGCCGTAAAGCAGTACATCGCCAAGAACAAGGTAAACTTCTATATCATCGACGGTACCGGTATCGCTCTCAAGAGAATCGGTAACGGCAAGGTTAAGAACACCGTTCTTCAGTCCGCTTTCTTCGCTCTCGCCAACATCCTTCCCAAGGACGAGGCTATCGAGTACATGAAGAAGATGGCTTACAAGTCCTACATCAAGAAGGGCCAGGCCATTGTTGACCTCAACTACAACGCCATCGATGCCGGCGCCGATGCTTTCGTAAAGGTAGCCGTTCCCGCTGAGTGGGCCACCTGCGCCGATGATGCTCCGAAGGCTCTTGCCACCGGCAGCCGCAAGGAGCTCGTTGACTTTGTCAACAACATCGTTGAACCCGTTGATGCAATGCGCGGCGATTCTCTCCCCGTATCCGCATTCAAGAACTTCCCCGACGGCCAGTATCCTCAGGGTGCTGCCGCTTACGAGAAGCGCGGCGTTGCCGTATTCGTACCTCTCTGGAATCCCGATAAGTGCGTACAGTGCAACAACTGCGCATTTGTCTGCCCTCACGCCGCAATCCGTCCCTTTGCCATGACAGAGGCCGAGGCTGCCGCCGCTCCCGCTGATACTCAGTTTGCCGCCAAGCCGATCATCAAGACCTCTTACAAGTTCACCATGACCGTATCCGCTCTGGACTGCATGGGCTGCACTCTCTGCGTAAAGGCTTGCCCTGTTACCAACAAGGCCAACGAAAACGCTCAGAAGACCGTTGCCGCCGAGCATCCCGAGTACGATCCCAAGACCGCTGCCAAGGAAGCCGCCAAGATTGCCGCTGCCAACTCTCCGATCATCATGGTTCCTCAGGCCAAGGGTCTGTTCCAGCAGGCCGCTTTCGACTACGCCGTAGCCAACGTTGCCGAGAAGCCCGAGCTCATCAACTTCACCGTCAAGGGAAGCCAGTTCAAGCAGCCTCTGCTTGAGTTCTCCGGCTCCTGCGCAGGCTGTGCCGAAACCTCTTATGCAAGAATCATCACACAGCTCTTCGGTGAGAGAATGTATATTTCCAACGCGACCGGATGCTCCTCCATTTGGGGTGGCTCCGCTCCTGCAACTCCTTACACCGTAAACCGCGAGTCCGGCAAGGGTCCCGCCTGGGCCAACTCCCTCTTTGAGGATAACGCTGAGCACGGTCTCGGTATGTATCTCGGCCAGAAGACCATCCGCGAAGCCGTTATCGCTAAGGTAAAGGCTCTCGCTGAGAAGGTTGACGATGCCGACAAGAAGGCCGTCATCAACAAGTACCTTGATACTGTCGATGACAGCAAGGCCAACGGCCCCGCTGCCGATGCTCTCGTTGCCATGCTCGAGAAGTGCGGCTGCGATGATGCCAAGGAAATCCTTGCCCGCAAGGATTACCTCGCCAAGAAGTCCATGTGGATCTTCGGCGGCGACGGATGGGCTTACGATATCGGCTTCGGCGGACTTGACCATGTTCTCGCTACCGGCGAAGACGTAAACGTCATGGTCTTCGATACCGAGGTTTACTCCAACACCGGCGGACAGGCCTCCAAGGCTTCCCAGATCGGTCAGGTTGCTCAGTTTGCCGCTGCGGGTAAGGCCATCAACAAGAAGAACCTTGCTGAGATTGCCATGTCCTACGGCTATGTATACGTCGCTCAGGTTTCCATGGGCTACGATATGAACCAGTACCTCAAGGCTCTTGCCGAGGCTGAAGCCT
Source organism: Clostridia bacterium (assembly GCA_024404665.1). Lineage (GTDB taxonomy): Bacteria > Bacillota > Clostridia > Oscillospirales > CAG-272 > CAG-390. Next base: position 9,461 of record JAKSPQ010000009.1, on the reverse strand, counting down.
ACAACGGACCTTCCCTCATCATCGGTTACGCTCCCTGCGAGATGCACGGAATCAAGGGTACTATGCAGAACTGCCAGATTGAGATGAAGCGTGCGGTTGAAGCCGGTTACTGGCAGATGTTCCGTTACAATCCCACTCTCAAGGCTGAAGGAAAGAACCCGCTGATCGTAGACTCCAAGAAGCCTACCGCCAGCTACCGTGACTTCATCAGCAGCGAGACCAGATACAGCCGTCTTGCTCAGCAGTTCCCGGAGAGAGCTGAAGCCCTCTTCGCAAAGGCTGAGGCTGCCGCTTCCGAGAAGTACGACAGACTCCTCAAGTACGGCAAGCCCTTCGAGGAAGAAGCAAAGTAATTTTACCGGTATGATAACCGCCCCGGCAGACGGAAACGTCTGCCGGGTTTTAATCGATTCTGCCTTTTTTTTCGATAATCCTTTACTATAATTCAAAAATGTGATAAAATATATATAATGAAGCGAAAAACGCTTTATCATAATAATGCTATCGGAGTAAAACAATGAAAACAACCAAGAAAATGATTTCGGTTCTTCTGTCGGTATTAATGTCGGCTGCTGTTTTCGCAGGCTGCGCAAACGCGCCGACCGATCAGAGCGATACAACAACTGAGGCTGTCACTTCAGCCAACGGAAATGAATCCGCCGAAACCGAATCAATTTATGACAAAGACGGCTATTTAAAGGATACTCTTGATTCAAAGCTGAATTATAACGGCGATACTGTCAATATTCTTCATTGGTCCGACAGACTTCACGAGGAATACATCGCCGATGATATCAACGGCGAGATAGTAAACGATGCCATTTATTACAGGAACGAGGCAGTAAAGAACAGGCTCGGTGTCGAGTTTAACTTCATCGGCACAAGAGGCGACGCTTCCAACGTGTCCAACTTCACGGGAACTGTGGAAAACGGTCTGAAGGCCGGAACCCAGCCCTACGACATCGTCTCCGCTCACAGCTTTTCGATAGGCAGCTGCGCAGCGAAGGGCTTCCTTACGGATATCAGCAATGCGGAAAACATCGATTTCAGCAAGCCGTGGTGGCCTGAGACGCTTATCAGCAAGTCCACAATCAACGATAAGCTCTATTTCGTTTCCGGAGATATTTCCGCAAACGCAATTTATATGATGTACGTAACCTTCTTCAACAAGCTTCTTCTTGATGAATACAAGCTTGATAATCCTTACGATTTCGTCGCCGACGGAAGCTGGACCATAGACAAACAGCTTTCCATGTGCAAGGACGTTTACATCGATCTCAACAACAACGGCGTTAAGGACATCGGAGACCAGTTCGGTCAGTATGCATATACCAACCACCTGGATACCTTCCTCTGGGGCAGCGATATCGTCGTCATTGACGTGACCGGAGATGCGCCTGTTATCTCGGAGGAATTCATGAGCGAAAAGGTTCAGAACCTTCAGGAAAAGCTCAGAACCTTCTTCTATAACAGCCAGGACGGACTTGTTCTTACGGTAAACAGCAGTGTTCATCAGCATTTTATGGCGGGCATTTCGCTCTTCTGGAACGATTGCTGCAGAAACGCCACGGTTTTTGCGAAAACCGAGCTGTCCTACGGTATTGTTCCGATTCCAAAATATGACGAGAGCCAGGAGTCTTATACTACCCTGGTCGCCAATCCGTTCTCTCTGTACGCAATTCCCAACGATTCTCAGAAGATCGATGAACTCTGCGCTGTCCTTGAATGCATGGCCTCCGAAAGCTACAGAAAGCTTTCTCCCGTCATCTTTGAGACTGCCATGAAGTATAAATACTCCCGCGATGATAAGTCATCTCAGATGTTCGACATCGTTAAGGAAAATGTTGTGTTCGACCTCGGCAGAATTTTCTCGACCAGCCTGGGAACTCCAACGGGTGTATGGCAGAAGTCCATTACCGAGGGAACGCCCTGGATGACTACCATGCGAATCCAGATCAAAACCTGGAGTAAACAGATAACCGAGCTTATGAAAGCTTTTGAATGATATTTGTTAACTGAAAAACCGGCAGAGGGCTGTGTCCGTAAGGCACAGTCCTCTGCCGGTTTTCATCACCGATATCAGTGTGATGTTATTTCTTGATGCTGTCAAGATAAGCGACGATGTCGGATACCTTGTTGAAGGTGATCAGCTTTTCATCGGGAATGGTGATACCAAAGTCTTCTTCGACGTTCATGAGAAGGGTGAGAATGTCGAGAGAGTCCGCGCCGAGGTCCTTCTTGATGTCGGAGTCGGGAGTGATTTTGGATTCGTCTATTCTGAGCTGCTTTGCAAGAAGCTTTCTGAGAGATTCGTACATTTTATTGAAATCCTTTCAAAATAAATTCTGGTAAATCCGATTTGCGGAAAAGCGGATGAAACCGTTCTGAGTCCTGTCCGTGAAAATATCCGAAAAAAGCGATGGAATTCTACGGTATTACACGGCTGAACATGAATACGGCAGGTCTGTTAACGAAATTTACGAACTGCTTTTGGCGGTCGGCTCAGACCGAGGCGCCGGTTATTTCCTCGAGCTTCTGCTCGATGGAGGAGTTGAGAGAGCCGGTTTCGGTTTTGTAAACCTGTTCGATGCACTTCATGACAGCGGTTGCCTTGCTGCTTCCGTGACCCTTGACAACTGTCTTGACCGTTCCTAGAAGCGGGCTTCCGCCGTAGTTCTGATAGTCCATAAAGGCTTTTTCCTTCATGAACATCTTATACATGAAGAGCGCTCCGATTTTGTTTATAAAGCTGGAATTTATATCTGTTTTGAGCTTTTTCAGCATCTCAAGGCAGGCGCCCTCTGTCGATTTGATCAGGATGTTCCCTGCAAAACCGTCGCAGACGACGAGGTCAAAATCGCCGCTCAGGGCCTCTCTGGCCTCCATATTGCCGGCAAAATTGATTTCGGGAGTGTTCTTTAGCAGAGCATAAGCCTCTTTGCGGAGATTGTCGCCCTTTTCCTCCTCAACGCCGATGTTGAGCAGGCCGACTCTCGGATTTTCGATTCCGTAAACCTTCTGCATATAAAGGCTGCCCATAATCGCGAACTGCTGAAGATAATCCGGTGTGATATCTACGTTTGCGCCGCTGTCGCAGATGCCGATGACGCCGCCCTTCATGGTGGGGAGGACGGGGCAGAAGGCGGGGCGGATTACTCCGCGGAGTCTTCCGATACGCAGCATCGATGCTGCAACAAGGGCCCCTGTGGAGCCGAGGCTTACCATTCCGGCGTACTCGCCGGCATCGTCTCCTCTGAGCAGGGCGACAGCCTTCATCATCGAGCTGTTTTTCTTAAGACGGATGGCATCGGTGGGCTTTTCGTTGCAGTCGATGACCTCAGGAGCATGCACGATCCCGATTCTGGACGAATCGAATTTCTTTCCTTCGAGCTCTTTCGCGATGATATCGCTGTCGCCCGTGAGGACAAGAGATACATCCGGCATGCAATCGAGAGCCATGAGGCTGCCTTCGATGTTGGCTGAGGGACTTCTGTCTCCGCCAAAGCAGTCAACAATTATTTTTACCATATTATCTGTGAATTGATCTGAAGCATACGCCTACGGCGTTGGGGCCGCAGTGGCTGCCGGCGGTCGGGTTGACATTGATGATTCTGGTGTCGATATCTTTGCCGTATTTTTCCTTAAGCATTGCCTCGAGCTCTTCGGCGATGTCGAGAGAATCGGAGTTTGCAATGTAAATCGGAGAGGCGGCAGGATTGTTTCCGAGCTCTTCAACATAGGAAAGAAGGCGGGCCACGGCCTTAGAACGGCCTCTTTCCTTGCCGATGGAAACCATCTTTCCTTCTGCATTCATGTAGATAATCGGACGGACGCCAATAAGGGTTCCCATTACGGCTGCGAGGCCGCTTACTCTTCCCGAATGCTTGAAGAATTTGAGATCGTCCGCAAAGAAATACACGGCGTACGTATCAACCGCGGTCTTTGACCACTCTATGATTTCTTCAGGAGTTTTGCCTGCCTTGAGCATTTCTCCCACGTCGTTGAATATTGCGGCGGAGATGATGGAAATACCCTTCGTATCTATAGCGTAAAACTTTCTTTCGGGATATTTGGCCTTGAGTGTTTCCACCGCCTTATCCATGCTTACGAATGAGGCCGACATCGCGCGGGAGAAGTGGACATAGAGAATGTCGTCTCCGGCGGCGAAAACGGGTTCGAAATAATTGATGTAGGTGTCTTCGTTGAGAGCGCTGGTGGTTGGAAGCGTTCCGGCTCTCAGCTGCTCGTAGAAGGTGTGGAAATCAAAGTCATCGGACTCGGTATAGGGGTAGTAATTGACACCGTCAATGCTATAGGGCATGCTGATGAGCTTGGCATCGTATTTTTTCGCCATAGAGGGGGTGATGTCGGTATCGGTATCCGTGAAATATCTTAACATTTGGGGTAATCCTTCCGTTTTTTATTTCGCAGGCTCGCAAGACAGTGGCTGCGATATGTGTTTTTACATAAGAATCATCAGGTAATTGTAAACGGGCTGTCCGCCGTCTGCAGGTATGACTTCCGTTCTTCTGAATCTGGAGGCAAGCTTTTCGCAAAGCTCGTCGGCTTCATCGGCGGTTGTGTCAGCTCCCTTTATGACAAGAAGAACGTCATGGTCTCCGGCCTCAAGCTTCTCCGCCAGGACGAGCGCAGCCTCGTTCTTATCCGGAGAATCGGAAAAGATATCGTCTTTTTCATAGCCGATGTAATCTCCGTTCTTAACGGAAACGCCGTTCATTTCGGTATCGCGTCCGGCTTTTGAAACGGTACCGGTAAGGACACCGTCGAAGGCCTCTATAAGGGAGCTTTCGATTTCGTCGGGATCGTCGGAGCCGGAATCGAACATTGAGATTGCCGCATATCCCTGGCCGATGCTCTTGGTCGGGATGACGCGTATGTCGGATTTATCATACAGCGATGCTGCCTGCTTTGCGGTGAGGACAATGTTTCCGTTGTTCGGGAAAACATAGATGACGTCTGCGTTTACATTGTCAAAGGCCTTAATGAAATCCTCTGCGGATGGGTTCATGCTCTGACCGCCGTTTACGACCTCGTCTGTTCCGAGCTCGGCAAAGAGCGATGTGAGTCCTGAGCCTGCCGCTACGGCAACCGTACCGTATTTCTTGTGGACGCGGACTTTTTCCGGGACTATGTCGCCATCGGAAACGCTTTTCTGTGAGTTCTCAAGCGTTTCGTTGTGCTGGACTGTCATGTTTTCGATTTTAAGAGTAAGGAATTCGCCGTATTTCTGGCAGAAATTAAGAACGTCTCCGGGATGCTCCGTGTGAACGTGAATCTTAACGATGCTGCCCTCGCGGAATGCGACAACCGAATCTCCGGCTGAATTGATGAAATCGAAGAGCTCCGTTTCGTCAAAGCTTTCTACTCCGCCGGGAATCTTTGAATTCTGGAGTCTGAGCAGGAACTCGGTGCAGTATCCGTATGTGAGCACGCTGTCCTCCGTAAATAGTGAGAAGTCAGCGTGAGAGGGTTTGGAGGGAGCACCGTTCTTATCGTCTGATTCAATATTCTCGCCGTTCAGAGCTCTCTGCATGCCCTCGGCTATGTAGACGAAGCCGGCTCCGCCGGAATCCACTACGCCTGCCTCGCGAAGGACGGCTAAAAGCTCCGGAGTACGCGCGAGGGAGCTCTTGAGCTCGGCAAGGAAATCAGTGAAATAGCTCTCAAAGCTGCTGTCATCGTTGATTCTGGAGTTTGCCATGTTGACGGCATCGCGGTAAACCGTGAGGATGGTGCCTTCAACGGGAACCGATACTGCCTTGTATGCCTCTTCCACGCCTATGGTGAGAGCTTTTCCGAAGGTTGCGACATCGGCTTTATCCGCACCGACGAGACCCTTGGATATACCTGCGAATATTCTGGAAAGAATAACTCCGGAGTTGCCTCTTGCGCCGAGAAGCATATTGCGTGCAATTGTTGCGGAATCCTCCGCAAGATTTGCGGACGGAAGCTCTATTGATTCCGCTCCGGATCCGATTGTCATATACATGTTGTCTCCGGTATCACCGTCCGGAACAGGGAATACGTTCAGGTCGTTGACCTTGGTGCGGTAGCGGCCCAACAGGCCGGCTCCGCTTTTAACCATTTTTGCATATATGCTGCCGTCTATGATGAAGGTGTTCTGTCCGTTCATTAATGCTTCCTCGCATAAAAAAGAATATATAATTAATTGGAATCAGTTGGCCGATTGCGCTTTTTTGTTATCCGATCGGAACATTTTTCTGATAAGAGAGGCTATCCATTCCGTGGTGTTTCTGCTCTCTTCTATTATTGCGGACCAATCGTATTTTTTATACATGATTTTTATTTTTTCGATGACGGATGCGGGGATGGAATCCTTGCCGTAGGACTTTATTACCTGGACAAGCATTGCCGTGGCTTCCGACATTGACGAAGTGAACCTCGATGACGCATGCTGGAAGGAAATAATATTGTTTCCGTACCTGTATTCGTGGTATGCGCCGTCCGTGATGTATGTCCATTTTTCGGGAACGTTTTCATCGAGGCCGAGGAGATGCTTGGCCGTGTCTCCCGTAGGAACCAGCTTCCAGAGATAGTTCCTCGCGAGCGCTCTTGCGACGCTGTCGGGGTTCGGTCCGTCATCGCCGTCATAGGAATCGGAATCTTCTATTATTTCAATCTCAATATTGGAGTCTTCGTATTCGTCAAAATCAAAGAGAGAGTCATCGTCGTTAAGAGACTTGGAGGGCTTCCAGAAAACTCCGCGCAGTACTTTTTCGGAATAACCGGCGGAGCAAAGCCTTGTCAGCGTCTTGGATATTGTTTTCTGGTCGGCCAGATCAGAAAAGTCCGCGATAACAAATACGGACCCATCCGGAAGTCTTTCAATTCTATCCCTGATTTGGTTGTGGATTGAATTTTGCATAATTTGTACCCTGATCTTTTGTGAAAAAATGACCGCCTGTTTTTTCCGTCTCATTTTCTGATTCGGTTGGTACGCGGTCCTTTATTTATTACCTGAAAATTATATCATTTTTTCGACAAATAGTCAACAATTAATATTATAAATATGAAGAAAAACGGGTAAAAGACTTGATAATCAGAAGAAAAAATGATATAATTACGGCATTGAAAAATGTCGAGGTACGAAATGACTGAAATATATCTTATAAGACACGGGGAAAGCGAATCAAACAAGATAGATACGTTTGCCGGAATGACGGACTTTGCTCTTTCGGAAAAAGGTCGCGTTCAGGTCGCCAAAACAGCCGAAAGACTGAAAAACTACGGAATACAGGCTATTTATTCCAGTCCTCTGAAAAGAGCTCACGAGACTGCGGAGGCTCTGTCGGAGGCTACGGGTCTTCCGGTAACGGATGTATTCGAGCTCCATGAGGTGTGCTGCGGAGTATGGGAAGGACTGCCTTTCTCCGAGGTGGAAAAGCGGTATCCCGAGGATCTCTACAACTGGACAAACTGCCTGGGGGATTTCCGTCCGACCGGAGGAGAATCAAAGAATGAGGTTCGCGCCCGTATGAAGGCTGCTATGACAAAAATAGCGGAAGAGAACGACGGAAAAATTATTGCCGTGGCATCGCACGCTTCTGCGATCAGGGGCTTTGTTTCTGAAATACTCGGACTTGAGTACGGGGAACTTCCGTACCAGTCGAACGCGGCGTTCTGTCATTTGTTTTACGAAAACGGCAAATTCACCGTTGAAAAATACAACATAAACGACCATCTCGAGGGACTGGTGACCGTTCCTGCATATTAATACCCCAAACGACAAAATAGTTACAACCCGCCACAGGCACCGGATTCTGTGACGGGTTGTTGTATTTTACCGAGATTCTTCTGTTGTTACGAACGGTAGACTATGCTGCCATGAAGAATCAAAAATTATTTTGCTATAAACTTATAATTTGAATCAACTGTTCCTGCAATTCCGAACAAGGCGGCGATTGAGAGAACGGTTGATTTGGTTTCTTCGAGAGCCGGAGTGCCTATGGATGACTTGAGTCCCTCGTTTATGGCTGATACCAGTTCTGCTTTGTCTGCGTTCGAGAGCTCGATATTGCAGCCCAGCGGGTCGTTCACAAGCTTTCCGTCAGGGGCGGCGGTTTTGTTCAGAGCATTGGATGTTACGCGGGAAGCCAGTATGGTGTCAACCAGTGTTTTGGCGCTTGTCTGACCTTCTCCGGAGCCGAATATGTTGCCTTTATTAACGGTGTCCATGCTGTTTATACCGAACGTGTAGAGATTTGTCAGCGCTTCTGTTTCGGCTTCGGTATTTACGGAGCTGTCGGCCTCGGCGGAATTGATTTCGTCGATCAGGTTGGAAATAAGTGTTGATACGCCGGGAGCGGCAATCGGATTTACTCCGAAGGTGGTGAGCTTGTCTGTGGTAAGCTGATCCTTGACAAAATCTGCTCCGGCATCGTCCATATTCTCGAGAAGCCACTCAAGATTGTCCTTTACGCTTTCCTTGTCCGTTTTTTCGGAAGTCAGCTCTTCGACAATGGAAACCGCATTCTGGGCGGTTCCGAGCGTATTGCCTATGCTTCCGCTTCCGCCTTCCTTTATTTTCTCAAGAGTTTTGTCATCAATAAAGCCGGTGTCCTTCATCGCCTCCGAGCCGATAACGGCGTCTATGAGCTTATCCGAGCCACCATTGATGAGTCCGGAACCGTCGATGGCGTCCAGCATGTCCTGAAGCGCGTCCGTATCGAGATTCTTGAGCACATCCGAGCCCTCTTTTCCCGAAAGCGAATCAACGACGCTGCCCGCGGATGAAATCATTTTTTCAACGTCCCCGGCTTTTTCGTCGGTCATGTTTTTAAGATCGAGGGAAGTGCTGTTCACAAGGTCCTTTGCGGTCTCACTGTCTACGCCGAGCATATCCGTGACGGAGGACACGGCAGTCTTTGTAAGAGCGTCGGCGAGGGGCTGCAGGGCCTCATTTCCCTTGAGAGCCTCAAGTGTTCCGGAAATCGCTCCGGGGACGGAGAGGGCGCTCAGGACGTCCGGATTTTCACCCTTAAGCTTCTCGGCTGCGCCTGTTTTCTCAAGATTATCGATTACATCGGCGAGATCGTCAAAGGTTTCCGTGAGATTGTTCTCATCTATGCCTGCAAGAGTTCCGTAGATTCCGTCGAGCAGAACTCCCAGGGAGGGATTGTCGGGAATATCGATATCGATTCCTCCGAGTTTGCCGTCGTCCTTAAGGTCCTTGCCTGCGGCGGAGACGAGATCGGCAATGGCGGAAGTGAGGGCAGGGTCTTGTTTCAGTGCCTCGGACATCTTGCCAAGCGAGGCGGAAAAGTCGGAAGAAAAGATTTTATCGGTGCCTCCCGCAGCGTCTTTGGTCAGAGCGATCGCCGCGGCGAAAACGCTCGCGTCCTTATCGAGCTGCTCGCTGACAGGGATTTTTTTGTCGCCGGATTTCACCGATGACAGCGTCTGCGACAGCTTTTTGCCTC
>JAKSPQ010000089.1 GCA_024404665.1 Clostridia bacterium | reverse complement strand
TGAATAAATTAGTTGTTAGTAGAAAAGTGCGACTCGTCGCACTTTTCTAAGTTCCTATTTAATGAAATACGAGGTGTAAAAAATGGAATATATACAGGTTACAAGAGATAATATTGAGAACGAGCATATTTGCTGTGCAATATCGAATAATAAGGATGTTCAGGTATCGTCAAAGAAAGCATGGATGGAAAAATGTTTCGATGATGGACTTACATTTATTAAAAGTGTCGAAAGAGGAAAATGCTTTATCGAATACATTCCGGCAGAAAATGCATGGATACCTATCATTGCGCCTGAGTATATGTATATTGATTGTTTTTGGGTTTCGGGTTCTTTTAAAGGGCATGGGTATTCCAATGATTTATTAACCCAATGCATTGAAGATAGTAAAGCGAAAGGGAAAGTTGGACTTTGTATTTTGTCATCTGCAAAAAAGAAACCATTCCTTTCAGACCCTAAATATCTTGCACATAAGGGATTTAAGGTCGCTGATGTTTCAGATGCCGGTATAAATCTTATGTATTTACCATTTGATGAAAACGCGGAAGTTCCGCATTTCAAAGAATGTGCTAAGCATCCTCACATTGATGAAATAGGTTATGTTTTGTACTTTACAAATCAATGCCCTTTTAACGGAAAGTATGTACCAATCCTTGAGAAAACCGCAAGCGATAACGGTATTCCATTTAAGGCAATCAAGGTGGAAAGCAAAGAGCAAGCCCAGTCAGTCCCGAGCCCTTGCACATCATATGCATTGTTTAAGGACGGAGAGTTTTTAACAAATGAACAACAGAATGATAAAAAATTCTTAAAGTTGGTGCAAGGTTAATGTCATATGAAATCATAAAAATCAATGAAACAACGTATCGAATCGAAGAAGATCATGTGCGTTTCTTTTTTCTTATCGGTAACCAACGAGCTCTTTTAGTAGATAGTGGCTTATCAGTTACAAACACTCGCGAAATTGCAGAAAGCCTCACGGATCTTCCTGTTTCACTTCTCAACACACATAGTGATCCTGACCACATTGCATGCAATCATCAATTCGAATCCTTTTATATGCACGAGGCTGATTCGTTTTTCTATTTTAATATCATGCCCAAACCAGGCAAATTGCTCCCCTTGAAAGATGGCGAGATTATCGACTTGGGGGATCGTCCGTTGGAAATAGTAACATTACCCGGTCACACACCCGGAAGTGTTGGTGTACTTGATATCAATCATCGAGTTTTGATCAGCGGAGATCCTATTCAGGATGGAATGATTTTCATGTTTGGCCCGGGAAGAGATATGACCGCTTATCGAGACAGTTTGCGAAAACTAGATGGATATCGAAGCCGTTTTGATTCGATCTATCCGTCACACGGAACGTTTCCTGTAGAGAAAGAACTGATTGATCATTTGTATGAAGTGACAGCAGATCTCAGCAAGTATCCTCACCGGGATATGGATATGCATGGCCAGATCGTAGATTGCGTGGATACAGGAATTGCCAAATTCTTGATATCACAAAAGAAATAAAGGTTCCACTTTATTTTTTTAGTCTGGAAAATCCTGGATCACAATGAGATCGGCCTTTAACATTAAGCAGAAAAAGATTTTAAAAATAGCAAGGCGATTTACAAATCGAATTACAAAGATAAATCCCGGTTTGTTGAGGCGATATGTTCCCGCATACCGTGGGGATAGATAAAGCATCCGAGCGGTTGTCAAAGTGATAATAAGAAACTGACGGAGAATAAAATTGAAAATCGAAACCAGAACATTGATTTGAACGGACATAAATGACCGAGCGATCCGCATGTATGAATCATTTGGGTTTGCCGAAACAGGACGGATTCCGAAGGCAAACAAATACGATGACGGTACATATGCGGATAACATTTTTATGACTAAGGTTATTCGTGCAGATGCCGGATGAATACTGCTCACCGACATGGCTCGTGACAGTCGGGAGCATGATGCGGAAAAAAAGGAATTTGGTGAGTTCATATGAGTATTACGGTTAATATTTATTATACTGGTGAAAACGGTTCGGCGCGCAGGTTTGTCGAGGAAATGATTTCCGGCGGAACGGCGGAAGCGATTCGCAGGGAGCCCGGCAACATTCGGTACGATTATTTTTATTCTGTCGACGATCCCGAAACCGTACTGCTTATTGACACCTGGGAAAACCGGGAGGCCATTGATTTTCATCACGGAACGCCTATGATGGATACCGTCAGCCGGCTGAGAGAAAAGTATAATCTTCACATGAGAGTTGAAAGGTTTTCGTCACAGGATGAAATTCCCGAAACGGATATGAAGTATATAAGACAGAAGTCGGATCCGAAGTTCACTTACGGATATGATGTCGGTGTCTATTTGAAAAAGGCAGCCGACAGACTGAAAGAAGAAAAGTATTATCACTGGGCCGATGTATCTCAGTTTCACGCTCGGCGCCGATATGCGATTGAGAAGGATGATGGGGAATATCATTTTATCCGATATACGCTGTTCTCCGAAGACAATGTATTAAGAGAAGTGATGGACATAAATCCGATAAACTCAAGGGAGCTCGTCGGAAACGGAGATGAATTCATAAAGCTGATTGCGGATGATAATGAGCTTACTGTATATTATGCCAATCCGACAGACGCAAGCTACAGCGTTCGGTTTAAAGCCGGTCTTGAAGTCGACCGCTGGTATATTGAACGTTACGAATTCAGAAAACACAAAACAGGCGACTATTCGGCATTTGTTCAGGCAGGAGACAGAACGACGGGGGCCTCCAGGGATTTTTTCATTCCTCCTCAGTTTTTACGCGGGACTTTTGAAGAGTTTTTGGACAAATACCTGACATTGGTTCCCGGAGAGAAGTTCGGCCTTTTCAAGGGAGATCTTATTACGGACGAAGGCCTCAGGAGCTTTTTGGGCTTTTAACCGGGAAAACCGGCTAAAGACGGACAGGAATGATCCGTAAAAAATAAATAATAACGGTACAGGAGAATAAAAAAATGAATCAGACAATCAAAGAACTGATGGAGCGCAAGTCCGTAAGAGTATATACGGACCGCGAGATTACGGCGGAGGAGAGGGAAGCCATACTTAATGCGGCCATGGCGGCTCCTACCGCCGGAAACCAGCAGATGTATACGATAATCGACGTCCGAAATCAGGAAAGAAAAGAAAAACTCGCTGTCCTGTGCGATAATCAGCCGTTCATTGCGTCAGCTAAAATGGTCCTGATTTTCTGTGCCGATTTCAGGAAATGGTATGACGCATTCAGAGAGGGAGGTGCGGAGCCCAGAAGGCCCGGCCTCGGCGATCTTATGCTCGGAGTGTCCGACGCCAACATTGCGGCGCAGAATGCCGTTACCGCGGCAGAAAGCCTTGGCATCGGCTCGTGCTACATCGGCGATATTATGGAAAACGCTGAGGAAATGAAGGAATTCATGTCTCTTCCCGAGTTCGTTTTCCCGGCGGCAATGCTTGTCTTCGGCTATCCCACGGAGCAGCAGAAAAACCGCAAAAAGCCCGAAAGATGCAGGCTTGAGGACATTGTCTGCGTGGATGCCTATGAAGTTAAGGACGGGAAAGCCCTCCGTAGACTGTTTAAAAAGGAAACTGAGGACAGAGGCAGGAGCTACGAAAGCTGGGCGCAGGCCTTTTGCGTCAGAAAATACAATTCCGATTTTGCGAAAGAGCTTTCGAGATCTGTGAAGGAATACGTAAAAGAGTGGTTCTGAACTCTGTCCGCTTGACTGAAAACGCTATAAAGAAAGGGACTGAACCTCGGCCTGAGCCGGAGCGGCGGAAGCAAGCTCCTGATAATACTCGGATAATCAACGGATAAAGGCTTTATTATGAATAAACTTAAAAAATATATAGGACCGGCTGTGATTTTTACGGTTTTTGAGGCTGTTGCGATTGCGCTTTGGATTTCAAAGGACAATTTGTTTTATCTGTTTAATTTCAGCTATATAGGAGCCTCGATAACGCTTGGTCTGATACTTTACATCAACAGATTCAGATACGCAAGACGCACGGTTCAATTGCTCGTGGGTCTGTATATGCTAGTATATCTCGGTCTTATCGGCAGGGAAAACATGCAGATTGAGGGCTTCTGGTATTACCTTTTTACCGGAGTGTTCGAGGCGGCTACAATCCATTATGCCGTGGCTAAAATCTTCGGGCCCCTGGTTTTCGGAAGAGGCTTTTGCGGCTACGCCTGCTGGACATCGATGGTGCTCGATTTTCTGCCTTATAAGACACCTTCGGGCACGAGGAAGAAGCTTGGCTGGATGAGATATATTACCTTTGCTGCATCGTTGATATTTGTATCGATGCTGTTCCTTGCGGGAGCGGGCAATATCGAAAAGATAATGTTCTTCTCGTTCATCATCGGCAATGTGCTGTATTATGCCGTCGGAATAATACTGGCATTTGCCTTCAGGGATAACAGAGCTTTCTGCAAATACATCTGCCCCGTGACGGTGTTTTTAAAGCCGATGTCCTATTTCTCCGCCTTCAGAATAACCTGCGACAAGGAAAAGTGTGTTTCCTGCGGCAAGTGCAAAAAGGTATGTCCCATGGATGTCGACATGACCGACAACTCAAGAAAGCGCAAAAACGGAACGGAGTGCATTCTCTGCATGGAATGTGTTAAGGCCTGCCCGAAAAAAGCGCTGTAAAACACTTTATTCGTGTCTTGAAATTGTGAAATAAATACTTGAATTCTAAAAAAGCAGGGCACGGACAATGAACCGGCTTAACGGCTTTCGAAAACACCGTTATTTCAGTTGCAATCAGCCCTCTCCTGCTTTTTGTCTTGAAAAAATGCCGGGGCGTTGAATTCGCCCCGGCATTATTAAAGAACCGTAAGTCTTAAAAAACTCTGTGAATCGTATTCCCCGGATCAGCCGATTATGCGTACACGGATTACACCGTCGATGCACTTGATTTTGTCGGCAAGGCCTTCGGGAAGAGAGGCAAGGTCAAGAAGAGTGTAGGCGTAATCCCCGCGGCCCGCATTGACCATGTGCTCGATGTTTACTCCGGCAGCAGCCGTTGTAATCTTTGCGATCATCTCGGGGATGTTCTTATGAATAACGCCGATGCGGGGATTGCCGGTGCGGGGAAGAACCGCACGGGGCATGTTTACGGAGTTCGCGATGTTTCCGTTCTCCACATAGTCCATGATTTCGCCGGCAGCCATAACGGCACAGTTGTCTTCGCTCTCGGGAGTGGAGGCTCCGAGGTGGGGAATGGCGATGACGCCGGGAACGCCTGCAACGCTGTCGTTCGGGAAGTCGGTTACGTAGCGGGCAACCTTGCCGTTCTCGAGAGCATCGAGAAGAGCGTTGTCATCGACAAGCTCGCCACGTGCGAGGTTGATGATGCGGACGCCGTCCTTCATCTTGGCGATGGCCTCCGCGTTGATGGTGTGCTTGGTGGAAGGCATATAGGGAACGTGAATCGTGATATAATCGCAGTTGGCATAGATGGTGTCGAGATCCGTGGCATGAATTACGCGGGAGGACAGTCTCCATGCGGCTTCAACGGAGAGGTAGGGATCGTATCCGAATACCTTCATTCCGAGAGAGAGAGCATCGTTTGCGATCTTGGCGCCTATGGCTCCGAGACCGATTACGCCAAGGCTCTTGCCCTGAAGCTCGGGACCTACAAAGGCGCTCTTTCCCTTTTCGACCTGGGCGGGGATATCCTCGGTGCCCGCAATTTTCTTGACCCATTCGATGCCGCCGACGACGTCACGGCTGGCAAGAAGAAGCGCGCAGAGAACGAGCTCCTTAACGCCGTTGGCATTGGCGCCGGGAGTATTGAAAACGACGATGCCGTTCTCCGAGCAGCGGTCGCAGGGAATGTTGTTTACTCCGGCTCCGGCTCTGGCGATGCAGACGAGCTCGGGATTAAAAGCATAATCGTGCATTTTTGCACTGCGGACGAGAATGGCTTCCGGTTTTTCGCAGTCTTCGGAAACCGTATAGCTGTCCGTGAATTCATCAAGTCCGATTTTGCTGATCTTGTTCAGTGTTTTAACATTGTACATTTTCATATCTCCGTATCGTATTGTTTCTGATAATGGTTCTGAGACCGAAGCTTTGCGTTTATATTCAAAAGTATTACGCGGAAAACCCAAAACGGTCTCACCGAAAAAATATATTATAGTTTAGCACAAAACAGCGTTCTTGTCAAGAAAAAAGAGCGATTTTTCTTTATCACGTTAAATCGGTGAATTGAAAAAGACTGTGCTCCGATTTTCTGAAAAATGTTGGAATTCTTTAAAAAATGTAGTATAATATATAGAGAGCCTTCAGGGCGGGAAAGGAAAACGAAATGAAGATGATAATGCTTGTCTCCACGGGCCCTCGCGGCGGAGGCAATATCGGAATCATAACGCACACCGCGGAAAAGAGTACTCCAGGCTCCGTCCGCCATGCGGAACCGAGCGTTATTTCGGGTAAAGACCATGAACTCTGAAAATACTACTGAAGGCATAGCCTCAGGTAAAGAAATGGCCCTGTTTCATCTTCCGGGGCTGTTTGAGTTTAATGATTTTTACAGCGCTTTTCTTCCGCTTTACGCAGGGCATAGAGAGTGGTTTCTGGATTTCTGTGAAATAGCCTCGGTATACGGCGCGCCGGAGGGCTGTATATGGGGCGGAGGCCGCACGGGCTCCGGACGGGCGGATCCCGAAAAGGTTCTGAGGCTTTTTAACGGATACGGCATTTCGGCAAGGCTTACTTTTTCGAATTCGCTTCTGAGAAAAGAGCATCTATCGGACAAAGACTGCAACAGGCTCTGCAGGCTCTTTGCGGACACCGGCTTTTTCATGGAACACGGGACCTGCGATATACCGGCTGATGCTTTGAATAACATGACAGACGGCGATATTCCGGAGCTTCAAAAAAAGCGGAACGGAGTCATTGTCCATTCGGAGCTTCTGACCGACTATCTGAGGGAAAACTACCCCGATTTATATCTTGTTTCCTCCACCACCAAGGTGATTACGGATTTTGACGGATTTATCAGGGAAGCGGAAAGAGAAGAATTTGATTACATAGTGCCTGATTTCAGGCTCAACAAAGAATATGAAAGACTGTCGGGGCTCCCTGCCGGAATCAAGGATAAGGTTGAATTTCTGTGCAACGAATGCTGCTTCTTCGGCTGTGCGGACAGAAAGGCCTGCTATGAAAACGTAAGCGCAAAGAATCTCGGAGCAGACTGCGTCGCGCATGTGTGCAGGGCTCCCGGCGGAAGCCGCGGATACAGATTTTCGGAGGCGATGAGGAACCCGGGGTTCATCGGCATCGGCGATATACGCGACATATATCTTCCCATGGGCTTTTCCAACTTCAAAATCGAGGGAAGGGAGCTCGGCAGCGCGTTGGTGCTCGAGTTCATCCTTCACTATCTCACGAAGCCCGAATATGCGCTGAATGTGCGTGAAGAAATCTATCTTGACAGTATGTTGGATCTTTTTTGAGTTCAACCGGGCTGTCGCGAAAAACAGAAAGGATAAAAATGATTACTTACGAAGAAATAAAACACAACGAAACGGTAAATACATATATAAAGGCGGCGGACGCGGCTCTCTGCGCTCTCGGGTACACTGAGCACAGCTTTGCCCACGTGACAACGGTTGCGGAGAGAGCAGGCATGATTCTCGCGACCATGGGACATCCGGAGAGAACGGTGGAGCTTGTAAAAATCGCGGGCTATATGCATGATATAGGCAATGTCATAAACAGAACGGATCACAGCCAGAGCGGAGCCGTAATGGCTTTCAGAATCTTAGACAATATGCATATGGATCCTTTGGAAATCGCACAGATCATTTCTGCCATCGGAAACCATGACGAGGGCACGGGGGTTCCCGTAAGCCCGCTTGCCGCTGCGCTCATACTCGCCGACAAGAGCGATGTCAGACAGACCCGCGTGAGAATGATGAATACCGACGGCTGGGATATTCACGACAGAGTGAATTACTCCGTGAAAAAGTCCGAGCTGAAGATCAACGATTCGCATACGGTTATCACGTTAAAGCTTACGGTCAACATGCGTATGGGCTCCATAATGGACTTCTTTGAGATATTCATGGAAAGAATGATGCTCTGCAGGAGGGCCGCGTCAAAGCTAGGACTGCAGTTCAGACTGATGATAAACGGACAGCAGCTGATTTAATAATTTCATGAGAGAAACTGTAATGATTTCAAAAATTATGAAAAAAATGATTGCGGAGTCGGACGGCTCGCTCCGCGATATAAACCATTTCCAGAAGGTCTGGGCCTATGCCGCCATGATAGGCGAATTGGAGGGGCTTGACGAACGAACCCGCACGGTGCTTGAAACCGCAGCGATCGTACACGACATTGCGTGTCCTTCTCTCAGAGCCAGATACGGCTCTGCAGGAGGAAAATTCCAGGAAATCGAGGGCGCTCCCATGGCGGAGGCCTTTCTGAGCGAATTCATCGATAACCCGGATGAGCCGGGCTTCACAAAGGAAATGGCCGACAGAGTCGTATACATTGTCGGACACCATCACACTCCCGCGCTTGTTGACGGGCCTGATTTTCAGATTCTTCTTGAGGCCGACTATCTCGTGAATGCCGATGAAGGCAAGAAAACCGATGAGAACATCCGCATGTCTCACGACACTCTTTTCCGCACGGAAACAGGCCGCGAGCTGCTTCGCTCGGTTTACCGTATTACCGATGCCGACGGTGACGGCATCGTTTCCGACGAAGCCCCGGACGGGCTGCATCTCGGCTTTTCCGTCATCGACGAATACCATCACCTCAAGGAAAAAATCACAACGCCCAAAGTGTATTCCGGACTTGACAGCCTGCCGACGGGAACCGCCTCGCGGGATATTACGGAGGGCTGCATTGTAATCGAAGGCGGCGCCTTCAGAGGCCTGTACAATCAGGGCGTGCTTGACGCGCTTATGGTCAACGGCATCAATTTCCGCACCGCTGTCGGAGTCAGCGCGGGAGCTCTGGCCGGAATGAACTATATTTCGGGACAGATAGGACGCTCTGCGAGAGCCAACCTCACATACCGTCACGACTCGAGATTCGTCGGAGTTCAGGCTTTCTTAAACTGCGGAAGCATACTTGACGTGGATTTCCTGCTGAAAACCTACGAAAGTATCGATCCTCTTGATGTGGAGAGGCTTATGGAGCCGGAAAGACGGCTGGTCGCGGTCGCTACGTCCGTCATCGACGGCAGAGCTCACTATTACGACAGGGAAAACTGCTCGGACCTTCTGGCGGCCGTGAAGGCCTCGGCATCCATGCCGTATATTTCGCCTATGGTCGAGGTTGACGGAACCCCGTGCCTTGACGGCGGCTGCAGCTGCAATATTCCCTACAGATGGGCCATCGAACAGGGCTTTGAGAAAATCGTGGTGATAAAGACCCGTGCAAGGGGATACAGAAACGAGCCTAAGCAGAAGAGGCTGCCTTATAAGTATTATAAGAACAACATAGAGTTTGCGCGAACTCTGGCGGGAAATGAAATAGCCTACTACAAACAGCTTGAGGAGATAGAGGCTCTTGAGCGCGACGGCCGCTTATTCGTGGTTGCTCCGTCCGAGCCTCCCGAGGTCGGAAGGATTGAGAAGTCCATGGAAAAGCTCGGCGAGCTTTATTGGCTGGGCTATAACGATATGACAGCCGCGCTTCCCGCACTGCGCGAATACCTTGAAAAACAATAAAACGAAAACCGGGATGTCAGGGAATCCCGGTATCGTTTTATTTCTCGTTCAGAAGACGGGCTTTTCTCCTCTTTATCGCCATGTCCGCAAGGGCCGGTACTGTTTCCGGATGACGGGAATCGATTTGCAAGGATAAAATATTCATAATTGTGAATTTTTGTTTAAGTTTCACCGCCGGATTGAGACATTCGATGAATATTATAAGTTTTTATTGACAAAATATTCCGAGTGTGATATAATTATGCATCATATAAACCGATGAGGCGGAGATAAAGGCAATGATGCCCCCACAGAGAG
>JAKSPQ010000088.1 GCA_024404665.1 Clostridia bacterium | reverse complement strand
GAACACGGTCTACCTGTCTTGCCTCGCGAACCTTGTAACCGATCTTCTCGTTTCTGTCATCGAGGTTCACTCTGAGTCCCTTGTCCTCGAGTGTTTCCGCAATTCTGTTGGCAAAGGACGTATCCGTGCCGGGAAGAGTCATGACGGTAACCTGAGTGGGAGCGAGCCAGAGCGGGAAGCGTCCCTTGGTCTCCTCAATGATGAAGGCCATGAAACGGTCAAGAGAGCCGAGAATGGCTCTGTGAAGCACGACGGGTGTCTGCTCCTTTGAGTCCGCATCGACATACTTGAGGTTGAACTTCATGGGCAGACAGAAGTCAAGCTGGCAGGTCGACAGGGTGTACTCGGCGCCTACGGCGGGCTTGACGTTTACGTCGAGCTTGGGACCGTAGAAGGCAGCCTCGCCGATTTCCTCGGTATAATCGATCTTAAGGTCGTTGAGAACCTGTCTGAGAGCGTTCTCGGCCTTTTCCCACATTGCGTCGTCCTGATGATACTTGACCTTGTCGGCGGGATCCCTGAGGGACAGTACGCAGCGGTAATCGGTGATGCCGAAATCCTTGTATACATCGAAAATAAGATTTACAACGCGTCCTACCTCGGACTCGATCTGCTCGGGAGTTACGAACAGGTGAGCATCGTTCTGGCAGAAATGACGACCTCTCTCGATGCCCTTAAGGGTTCCGGAGGCCTCGAATCTGAAGTCGTGAGCGATTTCGCCGATTCTGATGGGAAGCTCCTTGTAGGAGTGAGGCTTGGAGGCATAAATCATCATATGGTGAGGGCAGTTCATAGGTCTGAGAACGAAGGATTCGCCCTCAACTTCCATTGCCGGGAACATGTTGTCCTTATAATGATCCCAGTGTCCTGAGGTCTTGTAAAGCTGAACGGAGCCCACGCAGGGAGTGAGAACGTGCTGATAGTCCAGCTTGCGCTCTTTTTCCTTGATGTAGTTTTCAAGCTCCTGCCATACGGTGTAGCCCTTGGGAAGAAACATGGGAAGGCCCTTGCCGACGAGATCGTCCGTCATGAAAAGACCCATTTCCTTGCCTATGCGGCGATGGTCGCGTGCCTTGGCTTCTTCCTGCTCCTTATCGTAAACGGCAAGCTCCTCGGGAGTACGGAAAGCGACGCCGTTGATTCTGGTGAGCATCTTTCTTGTGGCATCGTTCTTCCAGTACGCGCCCGACTGCTGGGTAATTCTGAAGGCCTTGAGCGCCTTTGTGTAGCAAAGGTGGGGACCTGTGCACATGTCGATGTAATCGCCCTGTTTAAAGAAGCTGATTTCGGCATCCTCGGGCAGATCGGCGATGTGCTCGACCTTGTATTTTGCCTGTCTTTCCTCCATGAGAGCGATGGCTTCGGCTCTGGGAAGAATAAAGGGCTTGATGGGAAGATTTTCCTTGACGATCTTCTTCATCTCGGCTTCGATTTTCGCGAGATCATCATCCGTGAGCTTTATGTCTCCGAGATCGATGTCATAAAAGAAACCCTTTTCCGTTGCGGGACCGTAGCCGAAGTCGGCCTCCGGGAAGAGTCTCTTTACGGCCTGAGCCATAATATGAGCAGCGGTATGTCTTATTACCTGAAGCTCTTCTTCGGCAGCCGCTTCCGAAACGACACCGTGTTTGTCAATGATTTTCATTCTGTTTTTCCCTTTCGGAACTAATAATAAATATTCAGTAAATAGTATATCACATTTTAATAAAAAAAGCAAGAAAAAAAAGGGCTTCCGATGATTCTCTTTGACACATAAAGCTTACGGTGGTATAATAATATTAATAAAAAAGCTTTCCCTTTCGGGTAGCAAAAAAACAGGAGGACTCATTTTGAAATCACCGAGACGCAAGCCGGTACGGCTGGCACTATCTCTTCTATTGACTTGTTTTGCACTCCTTCTCACAGCGTGCACAGGCGGTGGCGGCACATCCTCGGAGGACGTCACAACGTCATCGCCGGATACAACCGCCGCGGAAACGGCAGAAATCACCTCTATTCCGGAGGAAACCACGGAAGAGCCTTCCGAGCCGGTCGTAAGGAAGCTGGTTCTCGGCGGAGGCGGAGCCGGAGCCAAGACCTACAAGGCCGCTTTCTCCCTTGTAGACAAAAAGAATCCCAAATGCATCGTTCTCTGCACCGCAGGCCGCGATACCGTAGAAAACATCGAATCATACACGGGCTCGATGCGGGCCTACACGAAAAACATAGAGGCCATCGCGCTGTCTACTCACCTTTACACCGAAGACGAGCTCAGGGAAAAAATCCTTTCCGCGGATCTGATTCTCGTCGGCGGCGGCCAGTCCGAATACATGATGTCCACGTGGCAGCAGTTCGGAGTCGACAAGCTGCTCATCGAGGCATACAACAAGGGCATTGTCTGCTTCGGCGGTTCCGCCGGAGGCATGTGCTGGACCTATGCCGGCTGGAACGACTTTTACGGACTTCCCGATTCCACATACAAATTCTTCTACGGTCTTGACGTCCTCAACGTTTATTACGGTCCGCACTATTCGAACAGCGCACTCTGGGCACAGTTCGATGTCGGTCTCAGACGCGAAACATCACCGAAATACAATGTCGGATACGCAATGGAAAACGGCACCGCGCTTGTCTTCATCGACGGTAAAGTCGTAAAATCCATCAGAGAAAACGGAAACGAAAAGATCTATCAGTTTGATTATGCAAACGGAAAGTGGAATAAGTCCGAGTTTGCATACATCGACTGACCAGGATACCGATAGGAGGACATAAGATGAAAAAAAGACTTTTTGCTGTGATTCTCGCACTTGCAGACCTTCTGGGTGTCTGTGTTTTCTCCCTCGGAGCGGGCGCCGACACGACTCTCGACTACCCGGAGCTTATCATTACCGAAATAGGAACCGACCAGTTCGGTGATAAATCCAACCCGAAAAACACAAACGCAAAATACAATTCCTCTCAGGCAAACAAGGACGTATTCGAATTCATCGAGATTTACAACAACTCCGATAAAAAGCTCAACATTTACGATTATATGCTGGGCTACCAGGGAACGGGCTCGGACGACACAGAATTCTTTGAGAGTTCAGTTCAGGAATACACTCCCTTCCATGCCGGAGCGGACTTCACCGATTCACCCTACGGGGCAACCAATAAGTATTGGTCTTCATCAAAGGTCGAAAAGCCGGTCAATCCCCCCTACGAGGAGGGCGTGATCGAGCCCGGAGAGGTCTTCGTCGTCTGGATGTACAACGACGGCTCCCATTATCTGAACTGCACCACGGAGCAGTTCAGAACGTTCTGGAGCATTCCTTCCGGCGTAAAGGTATTCCTTCTCGATGCCGACAGCGCTGACGCGGAAATGAATTTCAGCCTCAAGAACTCCAAAACAGGCACGTATATCATCATGACGCAGTCCGAGCGCTTCCCCAAGAGACGCTCATCCGACAAAACCTTCTATCCCGAGTCGGACAACAAGCATCACAATTACTACGGTAAGAAGTATTCCGAGCTTGACGAAATCATAAACTGGGCGGTGGTGGATTTCAAAACGGATCCTCTCGCTTCCTATGCCGCCGCGAACGGCGGTGAATTCTCCGAGACCAACTATACGCTCAGCTACCTCCCCGAAACCTCAAAGTCCTCTTCCGGCAACGGTGCTTCCGCATCGACGTTCATATCCGGAAAGCGCTCAAGACTTTCGGCTGTTAACACTTATTCCGAAGCAACCGTAGGAACTCTCACCCCGGAGCAGAAAACAGCTCTTTCCGGAAAAATTCAGAGCACGGTCCACACGGTTAAGAACACGGACATCTATTCCGATCCCGAGAACAACAACACCCGTCCCGACCTTCTCATAACCAAGATTTCTCCCGACCAGTACGGAAGAAACACAAACGGAACCAACAAGGAATACACGTCATACGCCTCTGATCCGTATGAATTCTTCGAGCTCTACAACAACTCCGGAAAAGCCGTTAACATTTACGATTACATGATGGGATACCAGGGCAGCGCCGCCTCCTCCGTCTCCACATACTTTGAAAGACTGATTCAGGAATACACCGCTATTTTCCCCGGTTATGACTGGGCCGACGGTCCGTACACATATCTTGACAGCTACTGGAACGGCACCTCCAAAAAGAGACCCGTGAACCCCTCGTACGAGGAAGGCGTCATCGCTCCCGGAGAAACGCTGATTCTGTGGATGTATTCTCAGGATTCCAACAGCATTCATGCAGGCTTTGAGGATTTCAGGGCCTTCTGGTCGATCCCCGAAAACGTCAAGGTGTTCATCATCGACGGCAACAGCAGCCGCGACAAGAACTTCAACATAAAGAATTCGTCGACCGGAACCTATGTGATGATGAAGCCGTCGTCGCGCTTCCCGCAGCGCCGTTCCGATGACGAAACGCTCGATACCGAAAACGTAAAGCGCTTCTGGAGCCTCGACCTGACATACATCGATGTTCCCGAGGTTGTCTCATGGGCGGTTGTCGATTTCGGCTGCTATGATCCTCTCTACACCTTCTCAGGCAAGAACGAGAACTCGTCCATGCAGAACAATTACACGCTCCGCTACGCACCGTACGATGCGGACAGACACGAGTTTGTAAACGGCTTCCTGACAACATCAATCCCCACGTTCAAGAGATGCATTCTGCTTTCCGTAAACAAGGATTATTCCTCCGCTTCCGTAGGCATTCTCACGGATGAGCAGAAAACGGCAATCGCAAAGGCATTCAAATAAGCAACCGAAAACCGGCATCCGAAAAAATCGGATGCCGGTCTTGTATATAAGGCAAATTTCCGCTGCCCGTTATGTATGTCAGGGCCTGCGGGTTCCGCAGCCGGTGCAGAAATTACCGCTGTTCTTCTCCCCGCATGCGGGGCAGAACCATTCTGCCGTGCCCATCGGAGCTTCGGCGGCCGGGACAGACGCCGGTGCCTCTGACATTCTTATGAATACGTTGACATCCTGAAGAGCGGCTCCGTATGCAGCAAGTCCGCGTCCTCCGTACACTGCCTTGAATTTTTCTCTTATACGCTCGTTTGTCAGTTCAAATACGGGTACGCCTTCCTCCGCGAACTTTCGGACAATGTTTTCCGCCATCTTTCCGACTTCGAGCTCGGCCATTTTCACGTTGGTCTGATAAAGGGCCACATCGTCCGGGCGAACAAGAACCGTTGCCGTGCCGTTCAGTTCAAGTCTTACCTGTCCCATGCCGCCCACGGCAGGATAATCAACAGTGACGCCTGAAACAGCGAGAGCTGCCGGAATGGAATTCTCTTCCTTCTTCTCTTCGCGGCCACCTGCCGAAACAGTGTCCGTTATAAGATCGCAGATTCTTTCGCATTCCGCAATCTTCCTGTCGTCCTGAGATAAAAGACTTCCGTTTCCGCGGGTAAGCGCCATTGAATTCACCTTGAACCTGATATCGTCAATGTAAGGGTGCTCAAGCTCCATTTCAATATAAAAATCGTAGGAGTAGTCGTATACAGGCGGATTATAGCTTACCGTATTTCCGTTTGCGTCCTTGTACTTTCTTTCTTTTTTGTGCTCTTCGATCTTCTTTCTGCAGCTTTTGACCGAGGACAGAGGAATTATATCCGGGTTGCCGCCGTTCCAGTCGCTCTCATAGCATACGGCAAAGACGCGTTTGTTTCCGTCTATGTACATTCCGCGGGAATCAAATCCGAGCTTATCGGCCTTTTTGAAATCCGCTGCCCTGGCTTTGTTGGCCTCACGGTCTTCAAGCTGGGTTTTGATATCGGCAAGCGCCGTGTGTCTTCTTCCCGTAAACCAGGGAGACAGCTTTGCGGAACAGCTTTTGCAAAGATTGCCGTCCTCGAGCTTTCGGTTGCCTAAGAATCCGATTTTTTCTCCGCATACATCGCAGAACTTCTTGTCAAACAGTCCCATGATAACTCCTTACTTTTTATTTTTGTGAAGCGTACACCGTGAAGGTGACGGGGGTGGGTAATTCAGTGGGGTATATTTATCAGTTGTTTCCGACTCCGTTTTCGAACTGGAGCTCGTACAGCTTGTAATAATAGCCTCTCTTTGCAAGCAGCTGCTGATGGTTTCCCTGCTCGATTATGCAGCCGTTCTGAAGGACGATGATGTTGTCCGCATGCTGAATAGTCGACAGTCTGTGGGCAACGACCAGCATCGTGCCTATGGAGCGCATCTTCTCGAGCGACTGCTGGATGAGGACCTCTGTTTCGGTATCGATGTTCGCCGTGGCTTCATCGAGGATAAGAATCTGCGGCTCATGCAGCACCGTTCTCGCGAAGGACATCAGCTGACGCTGGCCCTGGGAGAAGTTTTCGCCTCTTTCTATGACCTCCTCATCGTATCCGTTCTGAAGCTTTGAGATGAAGGAATCTGCGCCGACATATTCGCAGGCGGCCTTTATTTTTTCATCGGGAATGCTTTCGTCGTGAAGCGATATATTGGTCTTTACCGTGCCGCTGAAGAGGAATACGTCCTGAAGCATCTGCCCTACGGCTTTGCGGAGAGCCTTGATCTTAATCTTTGAAATATCCGTGCCGTCTATGAGTATCTGTCCCTTCTGAATCTCATAGTTTCTGACTATCAGGCTCAGAATAGTGGTTTTTCCGGCTCCCGTGGCGCCGACAAAGGCGCAGGTCTGACCGGGCTCGACGGTGAACGAGACATCCTTAAGTATCCAGTTTTCCTTCTCGTAAGCAAACCACACGTTGCGGAATTCGATTTTCCCATCAAAGTGCTCGGGCTCTACGGCATCGGGAACATCTCTGACCTCAGGCTTTACGTCGAGGAGATTGAACAGTCTCTCGGAGGCCGAAAGCGCCTTCTGGATGTTGTTCAGCTGATCCGCAAGCTGCTGAACCGGCTGGAAGAACTTATCGATATAGAGATAGAACGCAACCACGGCGGCTGCCTCAAAGCCCAGTATGATGCCCATTCTGAACGAGAGCGCTATGGTGGCAATGTACACGAAGGTGATAAACGGACGGTAAATTCCGAAGCAGAGAATCACCTTCCACGTGGCATTCCTCAGCCCGTTGTTCTTTTCGTCGAATTCCGAGAGCTTCTTTTCCTCGCGGTTGAATATCTGAGTGATTTTCATTCCGGAGAGGTTTTCGTTCATGAACGTATTCAGATCCGAAAGCTTTTTTCTTTCGTTTCTGAAGGCAACTCCGACCTTTTTGGAGAAGATGAGGGACGTAACGAACACCACCGTCACGGGAACCAGCAGAATGAGGGACATCCTCCAGTTGATGAAGAACATAACCACGTAAACGCCTATCAGGGTCACAACGTTCTTTATGACGCTGACGATTACGTTTGTGAAAAGATCGCTCATCGACTGTGTATAAGAGGTAACGCGGGTAACCAGAGAGCCTACCGGCATTTCCGTGAACTGGTTCTGGCTCATCTCTTCAATGTGCCCGAAGACATCCTCGCGGAGAGTGCATATAACGGACTGTCCGGCCTTCTGGAGCACCATTGATTCGATGTAAAGGAAAATATTGTTGCAGATGCAGATTGCAAAATATGCAATCGCCATACCGATGAGGAAGCTTAGCCTTATATCATCGGAGGTGATATTTTCCGTAATGCCCTTTGTAATAAGCGGGAGAATTACGTCAAGAATGACGTTTAGGAGGATCAGAGAGCCCGCAAGAATGAATCTCGGCAGCTCCGGCCTTATATATTTGAGTATTCTTCCGAGAAGGACTCCGGTGGGGATTTTTTTGTCTCCCTTAAGCCTTTCCTTGGAATCAAGCTCATCCATGAATTCAGCCATCAGCGTCTGCCTCCTTCCACTT
The DNA here is from genome assembly GCA_024404665.1 of Clostridia bacterium. Lineage (GTDB taxonomy): Bacteria > Bacillota > Clostridia > Oscillospirales > CAG-272 > CAG-390. The sequence goes on along the minus strand of JAKSPQ010000088.1, from coordinate 2,255 downwards.
CTTTTTCAAGCTCCTGGAGATAAACCATTTTTTGATACGTCGGAGATATCTTCATAAGATTTTCGTGCGTGTCAAAGGCCTCGAGCTTACCGTCGGCGAGGACAATAATCTTTGAAAAGTGCGAAACGGTGGATACCCTGGATGCGATTACGATAGTGGTCTTACCCGCTCTCTTTTCCCTGATGTTTTTAAGAATTGCCTCCTCCGTCTTTACGTCGACGGCGGAAACGGAGTCGTCCATAATGAGTATCGGAGCGTTTTTCAGATAAGCCCTGGCTATCGAAATACGCTGCTTCTGGCCTCCGGAAAGAGTCACTCCGCGTTCGCCTGTAACGGTTTCGTAGCCCTCGGGGAAGGCCTCGATGTTTTCCGCGACATCCGCAAACGCGGCAGCCTCGCGTATTTTATCATCGGAGACGCCGTCGGCGGAGAACGCTATGTTGTTTCCGACAGTGTCGGAGAAAAGGAAATTGTCCTGCGGAACCACGGCCACGGAATCCCTGACCGATGTTATATCGCAGTCCATAATGTCATGACCGTCGATGAAAACAGTGCCGGGCTCAACATTGTAAAGCCTCGTAAGAAGAGTGACGAGCGTTGTCTTTCCGCGTCCGATTCTTCCGACAACGCCGACGGTCTCACCGGGCTCGATTTTCAGAGTGATATCGTCGAGAGCCTTGCGGTTCTCAGCTCCGGGATAAGAAAAGGAGCAATGTCTGAACTCGATTGCGCCCGAAACGTTTTCAAGCTTCACGGCGTTTTCGGGGGACTTTACGTCCTCGTCGGCATCAAGGAAGGCCGAGACTCTCTTCAGAGAGGTTTTGGCGCGGCTGAGCATTGTAACGAGAGAGCCCAGGGCAATCATCGGCCAGACAAGAAGATTGAAAAAGCCTATGAAGGTGATAAGTTCTCCCGCAGTTATGACAATCGAATGCCCGAAAACGGTTACGGGGCTGCCGGTCACGAACGCGTATACGAACCAGCTTCCGAAGCCCAGTATGAGCGAGAGAATTACCGCGATTATGGACTCAATGACGGTATCAAAAAAGACCGAAACCTTCACAAAGGAAATGTTCGTCTCCTTATTTTTCTTTGCGATTTTTGCAAAGGCATGAATTTCGCTGGTTTCCTTGACAAAGGCCTTGATTACTCTGATGCCCGTGAAGTTCTCCTGAGTGAAATCGTAAAGCCTGTCATACTCCTTCTGTCTTTCCTCCCACTTCATCGCCATGAATTTTTCAACCAGGGCACCCCATACTATGATGAGGACCATGGGAATGAGCGAGAAAAGCGTCAGCACCCAGTCGAGTCTGAACATCCGGATGAGAACAAGAATTCCGAGGAAGGCGGCATCGACGATCTGAACGGTGCCGAAGCCCATATATTCCTCAATGGTGTCAAGGTCGGTAGTGAACCATGACATGATGGAGCCTACCTTTGTGGTATGGTAATAGTTCTGGGAAAGGCGCTCCGCCTTGAGGAACATATCCCTGCGGATGCCGGCCTGTATTCTCGTGGATGCACTGAACAGTGTAAATCTCCATACCATTCTGCCGACTGCCATAACAACCGCAACCGCCAGAAGGAGATAGCTGTACCGTATGATAAGCGAAACGTTCACCGGAGCATCCTTGACCGAAAGAGCGTCTACGATGTTTCCGAGAAATACGGGCTCGTATGTCTGAACATAATCCACCGTCACAAGGGCGATTATTCCCAGTACGAAAAGATACCAGTACTTAAGATAAAATTTGTTGATGTGTTTTCCCAATAACATTTTTGTTTAAAGTCTCCGAACAATAAAAAGAGTCCGATTTTCCGTTGGACGGAATCGGAAATGAACGTCGCGCATTATTCCGGACGTCTGAGCCGGCGGCACACAGGAACCGGACCGTATTTCGGAAAGAAGCGCGACATTGTTTGCTGTGCGGGTATCCGGTGCATCGTTCCGGATACGGTCGGAAAAAGCCATACGGGCTTGTTTTCCTTATCGCACACAAATCGGTATTATAGCATACTAATTCCGTTTTGTCAACAGTAGAATCATTTATTATAACATATGTATATTTTGTGTAAATTTTCAAAGTAACTTCTACAGTAAGATCGTGGTGGAATTTAGTATGAAAAAAGTAGAAGTAAGTATGAGAAATCTGAAAGGAGCTCAGAAATGAAAAACAACGAAAAGAAGTACAAACATCTCACCCGAGTTTGCCGGAAAAACAAAATAACGAAACACAATATATAGTATGACACAC
>JAKSPQ010000087.1 GCA_024404665.1 Clostridia bacterium | reverse complement strand
CTGATAAACCGCGGACACGACTTTGCTGCCTTTGAGGACGGATACAGACGCCTGAGGCGTCTCGTTCCCGGAGCCCTCATATGCGTTCATATCATTCTCGGCCTTCCCGGAGAGGACGGCGAAACGATGATGCGCACGGTGCGCGACGTCGCCGCTCTGCATCCGGACCAGGTCAAAATCCATCTTCTTCACGTCCTGAAAAACACACCGATGGCATCGATGCTGCTTTCGGGCGAGTACGTTCCGCTGATCGAGGAGGAATACGTTTCGCTCGTCTGCCGGGCGCTGACTCTTCTGCCGCCCGACACCGTCGTCGCCAGAGTCACCGGAGACGGTCTTGCCGATGATCTTCTGGCGCCTCTCTGGAGCAGAAGAAAGACCTGCGTGATTAACGACATTGACAAAAAGCTGTTCGCGGAAGGCTGGTATCAGGGCTGCTTCTGCGAAGCCGGAAAATAAAAAATATGAGCTGTCCGAAAAGCCTCTGAGTTTTCGGACAGCTCATATTTTTTACGGTTTTATAAGTTCAATAAACAGTGCGCAGGACCTGTTGTATACGGCGGCGGACGTCTTTTTAGCCAGAACGCTTTCGGTTCTCAGCGCAATGACGGTATCCTCCGTATAATCGGCAAACAGCTCGGGCTTTGCCCTGTAGAGCGCCGTGTCGCGAAGCCTTACGGAATACTCGTCCGCGGCGTTTTCGGGAACCTTTCCCAATACGTCCGAAAGCTTTCTGAAGCCTCCGCTTTTAGCGACTCTTTCATACAGCCAGGGCTCCGCAATCACTATGGAATACTCTCCCGCGAGAATCAGATTGTCGTAGCTTTTGAGCTCGTCCTGATTGGCCTTGATGTTTACGGAATCCTTGCCGAGCTCCTTTATTCTGTCCTCGGTCTGTTTGTCGGAATAGATGTGAAGCTGGCAGAGCGCCGCTTTTTTTTCTCCGTCCGCGTTTCCCGGCATAAAGCCGGACAGTATTTTTTCAATCTCGGTGACTTCCGCCTTGGATTTATAGCACGAGCCCGCATACATTACGGTAAGATCAGTATCGGCGTTTTCGCACATCTGGAAGCAGCAAATCACAAACACGATTACCGCCGCGACTGCGATTATCACCTTCCACTTTTCGTAATACCAGAAGTTCGAGAGCTTTCCGGCAAAGGAATCCGGATCCGTGATTATATCACCGGCCTCCGGCTTGTCTTCGCGCCCTAAAAGCCTGTCTGGAGCCTGCAGTTTTTTGTCATCCTTCATTTTTGCGCCTCCGCCGCGGAGAGCTTTTCCGTCAGCCTGTCTGAGATTCTGCAGAAATCGTCAACGGAAAGAGTTTCTCCTCTTACGTTCGCCGCGATTCCCGCCTCGGTTACAGCCTCTGTTACCGCCTGCTTTGAAAGCTCTCCGAAGCCTGCGGACAGTGCGTTCGGCAGAGTCTTTCTTCTCTGACCGAAAGCGGCTCTGATTACTCTGAACAGCGTCTTTTCATCCTTAGGCACAACGGGCTTTTCCTTGTACAGATCTATTCTGACTACGGCAGAATCCACCTTAGGAGGAGGAAGGAACCTTCCCGCCGGCACGTCAAGCAGTCTTCTGCACTCGCCGAAATATCCGGTATAAGCCGTTACGGAGCCGTATTCGGGCTTTCCCGGAGCGGCGCAAAGCCTGTCGGCAACCTCGGACTGAACCATTACGGTAATGCTGTCGAAGGGCAGTCTCGAGTCCAGAAGCTGAAGAAGAATCGGCGTTGTGATATAGTAAGGCAGATTGGCGCAGACGGCCACGCCGCCGGCCTTGAAGCTGTCGGCCAAAAGCTCGCCGAGATCCGTCTTGGTTACGTCGGCCTCTATAACCCTTGCGTTTTTATCCGACGAAAGGGTGTATCCCAGAAGAGGAATCAGTCCCTGGTCTATTTCAAGCGCGATTACGTTCTCATATCTCAAAGCAAGCTCATGCGTCAGCGAGCCGAAGCCCGCTCCTATTTCCAGAACGGTTTTAGTGTTATCTCCGGCGCAGGATTCGGCAATGGCTTCAACCGTACCGATATCCGTGAGAAAATTCTGGCCGAATTCCTTTCTGAACGACAGCCCGAAGGCGGTCATTATGTCCTTTATTGTCCTCGGATCGCAAAGATTCATAAACAGTATCTCCCGCAGCCCTCCCGGGAGTCGGCAAGATACGCAGCCGACTCCTGCGAAAAGGCTTTTTTCTAATTATTCGTATTATATTTTACTATTTTTTCTTTGCCATGTCAAGGAAAAAGAACAGGGGGCGCTGCGTTCCGTTGTTCAGTTGTAGGTGATTTGAGACTAAAAAATTTTTAAAAAAGCGAAAAAATATAGAAAGAGTCTTTGCATCAAGCCGGGAGTTTTGAAACCGGAGCAACGACTTAGCGCGCGAAGGAGTGAGGAGGGGGCTTTATCTTCCTGAGTACCAGTCGTCAAACAGCGAGCCGTTTACGGAAAACGGAACGGGCGACGCGCCTGCCTCGATCATTCCCGCGGGGGTCCAGCACTGACCGAAAATGACATAAGGCGCATAGTTTCCGTCGCCGTCGGGGTAACTTAGGGGCATATAGTGGATTCTGTCTCCCTCGGCATCCGGGTTTTCCCTGAAACGGAAGGCTGCCTCTCCGGAAACAGCGCCATACGCCTCCATCGTTTCGTATTTTCCGAACGATGACGAATAAAGGTTCTCCGGGAAATGCGCGGTTGCGCGCTGAATCTGCGATACGGCGTAATTCTCCTCCGGAACAAATGCTTCGGCAGTGCCGCCGCTTATTCTTACTGCGGTAAGAACAGATTTCGCGCGGGCATCGGTCTCAAAGCCGTAGCCCGACTTGACGGTCCATTTACCGTTTACGGGATTTTCCGAAGGATGTCCGGCTGCGTCCGGCACCGATGATACATCGGTTACTATCCTGCACGAATAGCTGTATTTTACAAAGCCTCCTCTGCCCTCCTCGTACCTCCATTCGGACCAGTAGGCAGTATCTGCAAAATCCGCAGGCGGAGCCGATGACGGCACTCTCTCCGTCAGATAGCCCTCTGTTCGGACTCTGCTGTCCTCCGGGAGCCCCGCCGAGGCTGTAAAGCCGCAGGAATTGTTCGCGGGTGTAATATCCGTTCCTCCGCCCGGAAATACTATCCGGCCGTTTATCTGAATACGGTCTCCGACATTCTCCGGAACATCCCAGGCAAACCAGACAACCGTGCTGTCCCTCGTCGGAAGCGCTATCGCATCTCCCGTCATTTTTGTGATTATCCGCCCGGAATCCGTGTCGGTAACCGTCATCTCGGCCTTTATGTCGTCATATGGGAAAATGCTTCTCACCGATGACGCATTGCTGACATTGAAGGCCGTCACCGTTTCCTTTCCCTTTTCGTACGGGGCGTTCGGGAGCACCGGCGTGATGCCGAGATCGATGGCATCGTCATAGTCCGTGCCCGCCGGGGCAAAGAATTCCATTCCCCAGCCGCCGGACTCGACGATGGCCTGTACCGACCAGTATCTTCCGTCATCCGACAGAAGCCGCCTGCCGTTCCCGTCTCTCACGGTTTCGCTGAATTTCGGATGTCCGAACCAGCTCTCGTCCAGATAAACCGATGCCGGAAGCGACGCGAAAACCAGCGACTGAACCGCCTGCGCCCTTTTTCCTCCGGTATAGAGCTCGAGCGGCGTGTAATCATATCTTTTGCCCGAGATTGTTAGCGCATGGTTGCCGTTGGCGGGCCAGAAGCCTTCGGCCGATGAATTCGCCGATGTCGCAAACCAGTTCCAGTATGTGCCCTGGGACAGCGCGAATTCGGTCGGCGTGAAAAGGACGCTGTCGCTGCTCTCCCTCAGATACACAAGCACGAGAGGCTCGTATACCACAACGAACGGAACGATGTTGGCCCTCTCCAGCGGATCGAGGTCTTCCGCCCAGACATCCTCTCCGCACACGAGCTTACGACCGGATGAGATAATCTCAACGGGATAAGCGCCGTCGAACATCGAACCGAACCAATCTTCGTTTCCGTAATCCTGATAGCTTATCTGACGCAGCAGCGCGTTCAGCGTTGTTCTTGATAGAAAGAACTCCTCCGGAGTGACGTATTTTACCTCCGTAAGCTCCTCATCCGAATCCCCGAGAGCAACCGCATCCGGCGAAAACATACTGTTTCCCCCGCCGTTGTAGTAATTGAAAATGTCCTTCTCGCTCCCATCCGGATTCCTGAAAACCGGAAGATTCCACTTCCAGAAGGAATACGGCGTGCCGTCCGGAGTTCTATCGGAAGAATATCTTGGAGAAAACTTTCCCGCATCCTCCCTGTATGCAGTCTTTGAATATCCTCCGACAATAGTGTTTTTTCTTATCTGTCCGCCCATGGCGCCGTTTACCAGATCAACCTGGCCGAGATAATAAAAGTCATCCGATGAGTCGGACAGACTCATTCCCGACAGCTTGGCGGACAGCCTTTCTCTGTCCGAAGGAAACGACTGCACTTTGGTTCCTACATAAACCGTAACCCTGTAACCGTATTCATATTTTCTGTAAAATGCATATTCCGCATTATTTACGGTATTATTGCTTCCGTTTGCGTTTGAAGTATCTGCCGATACAAAAGTGTTTAATGAAGCCATAAAAAGCACTGTCGCCAATACGGCACTTATTATTCCGGCAATGTTTTTTCCTTTTCTGAACAACCTGTTAATAACCTCTCTTTTTTGTTTTTTACAGTACTGTGCGGAGCGTTCTTCCACGGCAAAGCCCGGCCCTGCGCGGCTCCGCTGTTTTTTATTTGCGGGTATGTTTTTTATTTATTTACGGCTATGTTTTATTTATTTGCTGCTATGTTTTTATTTATTTGCGTCTTTTGTTTTTTATTCCTTTACGGACACACCTTCGGATTTATCAATAATTATCTGCATTCAATTGAATCTGGAATCGGTGTCATGCATTGTAAAATACCAGGTGTTTGCCTGAGGTCTGTACCAGACTCCAAAAACCCACACTCCGAGGCTCATATCGGGAGCCCAACCCCAGGCGCAATCTCCCACTTCAACACCCATTGAGGAGTTTATCACCTTTAATGTCAGGCTGCCTCCGCTTCTTGTCCAATAGGCATTTGCAACACTGCCGTCCCGCATTACCGCTGAAACAGGGTATTTGTTTCTGTCGTTCTTCGCGATTGACGGTACAGTAAACTTATCAAGCTTCGTAATATCCTGCGGGGAGACCGGGCGGGGAGCGGACGGGAGGTTCGGGCAGACGTGCGTGGAAAGGTCCTCGGAAACGGGTTCATAGGCTACCGTGACGCCGCCTGCGGAAAAGACAATATCCGAGGCTTTTGGCTTTACGCTTCCGGCTGTTATACCGACGCCCGATAGATCCGAGAGACACGTTTTCTTCTCGGAAAATACTCCGCAGACAGTGCAGTAGGTCACATACGCCACAAGCGAGTCTCCGTTGAGCTCTCCCTCCTCCAGCCTGTATGCCGCGTGGAGAAGGCTGTGGCCCTTCGCCGATGTAAAGCCTGTCATCCTGCAGCTTCCGCAGGAGCACTTTTCAAGCGTATAACCGCCGTATTCGCAGCCTGGCGCAAGCGTTTCGGACTTCATGTATGCATGAACGTGTCCGGACGGCACCGTCGGCTCGTTTGAAATCACGGGATAGTCGGCCTCAACAGGTGCCGGCGGCTCGGATGGTTTGGCGGTCACAGGTGTTGTCGCCGAAGTCGTTATCGGTGATGTCACAGGAGTCGTTACAGGCGTTGTCACCGGTGATGTTCCTGGTGATGTAATCGGTGTTGTTATAGGCGAAGTAACCGGCGATGTTACCGGTGTTGTTATCTGCAAAGTTTCCGCTGAAGTTATAGGAGACGTTACCGGAGACGTGCCGGGTGTCGTAACTGGCGAAGTAATCGGTGACGTTATAGATGTTGTTCCCGATGATGTAATCGGCGTTGTCACCGGGGTTGTTACCGACGACGTTATAGGAGACGTTATCGGTGCTGTAACCGGCGATGTTACCGGTGTTGTTATCTGCAAAGTTTCCGCTGAAGTTATAGGAGACGTTGCCGGAGACGTTCCGGGTGTCGTAACTGGCGGAGTAATCGGTGTTGTTATCGGCGAAGTTCCCGATGATGTAATCGGTGTCGATACCGGCGTTGTTACCGGTGACGTTATCGGCGATGTTATAGGAGACGTTCCGGGTGTTGTTTCCGCTGCCGTTTCCGGCGATGTTATCTGCGATGTCGCTTCTGTACCGTCAGCGTCCGCAAGGTGCTTTATGAAAACCGCAGACGCAAGGACCGCGGAAACGACGAAAAGGGATATGAACGCAATAAGAACGATCATCCCCGGCGTATTTCTTTTTTCTTTTTCTTCCCTGCTCATAATGACCTCCGCAATTGCGAAAACGATGCGTGAGAAAGCCAGCTTCTCATATTATTCGCTCTGTTGGTTTATAATTTCGCAATTTTTTGTTAATTTTTTATTCATTTTTATTTTACTTCATTTTGCCTGAAAAGTCAAGTGTTTTTGTTGTTTTTTTACCGGCTGTTTTTTCGCGGGGACACGCGGTAGGTGACGCGTCCGCAAGCAGAAATAATATTATTTTGCTTCCTGAACGGCAGTGACACTGTTTGTTTCTCCGCCGCTTCCCTCCACCGTTATCTGTTTTTCTGACAAAAACGCAAAAAAACGGAAGTATGTTTGACAACTGCCGTTTTTTATAGTATAATACTTTCATCAAGAAAATCCGGAAAAACCCGGAAGTCAAATCCCGGAAGGGCTTTATGCCGCAAACTCTCACCGCGGAGACGTCTGACATTGTTTTCAGCCGGTTTGCCGCCATTCATCAACGGAGGTCGCCAAATGAAACGCAAGGCACATTTTCCAGGCTTTTTTCTGCCGATTTTATGCACAGCCATGCTTATTCTTTCATCCTGTACCGGCACCGTAGCTCCCGGTTCCGGGACGGAATCGGATGCCGTTACGTCCGAGGTGCCGACGGAAACGGCCGAGCCTCTGATGCTGACAAGTCCCGAGGGCAAAAGCCTTTACCTCGTCGTGAGAGCCGACAATGCTTCCGAAGCGGGTGTTTCGGCATCGATGACGCTCCTGCGTGAGCTGAAGAAATATGCCCCGGACTTTGAAATAACCACCGACTGGGACAGGAATCCCAAGAAATCCGATTATGAAATCCTCATCGGAAAAACCACGCGCGAGGGAAAAGACGGAATACCGGATTTCGATGTCGCCGCGCTGGGTGAGGATGGCTACGTCATAAAGGCTGTAGGAACAAAAATAATTATTTCCGGAGGCGGCGACGCAGGCACGGAGGCCGCTGTCGCAGAGTTTATTAAAATGATAACGGAACTGGATAAAACAAACGGAATCGCGATTCCCTCTGATCTCTGCATAATTCATTCGGGAAGCGCGCTGTGCACCGGCATCGTCATAGACGGCAGGCCGTTTACCGCTTTCGGCGTTACGGTTGCCGACGGCGACAAAGAAGGAACCGGGGCGGCAGAAGCCGTAAAAGCGCTTCTTTTCGGCAAAATGGGTGTTATCTTCAACGAGGCAGAATCCGGGACCCCCGGCGGCCCCACGGGCGGTGTTTTTCTCATAAGAGGCAACGAGGGCGCAACGAACATTGAAATCTCGGTTAAAAACGGCAATCTGTTCATCACCGGGAACTCTCGTACCGGCTTCTTCAGAGGCCTCAGAGACTGGGCGGAAGCCGTTAAAACCGAAGGTCCGTTAAAGCTCTCCGAAGGATATTCATATAAAGTCGAATACGGCTCTTTTGTCACATATGAGGATTACGGAGCAAAGGGCGACGGAAAAACGGATGATATTGAAGCCATCATCGCCGCCCATGCCGCGGCAAATGAAAAAAAGCTTCCGGTGCTTACCCGCGAGTCCGCGGAATACTACATCGGCGGAGGCGATACAGCAGCGGTTATCCGCACGGATACCGACTGGAGCATATCGAAAATCACCATCGACGACAGAAACGTAAAGACCGTTTCCAAGGAGGTCTTCCTCGTTCCCTCCGATTATTCGTGGACTGCGGTAACCGGTGTCAAATTCCTCAAGGCCGGCGCGGACTCCATCGGCTTTGCCCCCGGAGCTCCGTCACTTGTTACTGCCGTGAATTCAAATGTCAAGCAGTATATAAGATACGGCGCAAACCAGAACTCAGGCGCCGGAATGCAGGACTACATTCTCGTAGACAAAGACGGCAACGTTGATCCTTCGACTCCAATTCTCTGGGATTTCGACACATTGACTCAGCTTTCGTACAAGCCGATTGAGCCCGAAAGACTCTTCATCAAAGGCGGAATAATCACGACGATTGCCAATTCCGGCCACGAATCCGCCTACTATTACCGCGGAATCCGGATTTACCGTTCTTCGACGACGGTGGACGGTCTTACCCACTATGTCACCGGAGAAGGCAGCGACGGCCAGCCCTATTACGGCATTTTGATTCTCCACAGCACAGTTGACTGCGAGGCCGTGAACGTAACCTTCACGGGACACAAAACCTATAAAAAAATCGGCTCCGCCGGAACCAGCGTTTCCATGGGAACCTACGATATTACCACAACCGCCAGCATAGGCTTCAGGGCAACAAACTGCAGACAGACAAACGACATCAACAATTCGACCTATTGGGGCGTATTTGCTTCCAATTACTGCAAAAACATTGAATTCGACGGCTGTGTCTTCTCCCGCTTCGACGCTCATCAGGGCGTCTGCAACGTAACCCTGAAGAACTGCTCCTTCGGTCATCAGGGCGTGAACCTCATCGGTCACGGAACCGCGCTTATCGAAAACTGCAGGATATTCTCGTCGACCTTTGTAAATCTGAGAAACGACTACGGCTCCACCTGGAACGGAGACCTGATTATCAGAAACTGCAGCTATTTCCCGAAAAACGGAGCAAAAGCCGATGCCGTAATCATCGGCGGATCGAATCCCGGCTCACACTGGTTCGGTTACGACTGCTACCTGCCGAGGAATATTCTTATCGAGGGACTCTTCATCAAGGACTCGAATGCATCGTCGGCGGGCTCTCCCTATCTCTTCTCCAACATGAACTCCAACTTCAATTCTCCGACATACAAGGCGGAATATCCCATGATTATGCCCGAAAGCATCACCGTTTCGGGACTTGTGACATCCTCCGGAAAGCAGTTCACGGTGTCACCGAACGCATATATGTTTGCCGGGGTTAAAATCAATTACACTGCAGGCGAGTGATATGACACAGAATCAGAAAACAGAAGCAATAAAAAAAGCCGTCGCGGAGCGCCGATTCTGCGCCGTGAGGCTGATGTATGAACATACCGAAAGGCATATGATTCCCATTGCCGCCGGTAAGGACCGCTTCATCGCAGTAAACGAAAGCGATTTAAAACTCGACGGATACATTCTCATCGATTTTAGGCAGGTCGATGCCGTTTACATGCTCTCCGAAGCAAGCGGCGAGATCGCAAGGAATGAGGGCTTTCTCGACGCCGTCAGAATTCCTCCCGTTGACCTTGACTCTCCGAGAATGATTTTCTCCTATCTTGCCAACAGCGGCACAAACATTGAGGTCGAAGTTTGCTCCGATGCTTCGAGAGAAACCGCCATCTTCCCCGGAAGAGTCGTGGGAACCACCGATTATGAATTCAGACTTCTGATATTCAACGTGAGCTGCACCTGGGAAAAGCGTCCGGTTACGATAGGCTACGACAGACTTCGGGCAGTAAAATTCGGAACGGGTTATCTTGATATTTATTCAAAATATCTCCCTACCTGTCCGGTAATTCCGCAATAAAAACATAATGTTTCTCGGTCAGCTGATACCTCTGTAAAATTCGTTCTCTTTCAATCCGTGCGGCAGCCCCAATGAGCAATCCGCATAAAAGCGGAAACGGTGCAGCCCCTTTTTTGGGGCTACACCATAACCTACATCAAAAACTTCCTTATGTGGCTGTCTCCGGAAGGCACATGCCTTGTTTTTTAATTACTTTTTATCGGCGATTCTCTTATCGATGATTGCCACGAATTCATCGAGAGTCATGGAGGTGGTCTGGTCGGTGTCGCGGTCTCTTACGGATACCGTACCGGTCTCGATTTCGTTCTGACCGACGA
>JAKSPQ010000086.1 GCA_024404665.1 Clostridia bacterium | reverse complement strand
GTTATTTCCGACGCTCTTTACAACAGACAGAGAATGGTAGAGGAAAAGTTCAATTCCACAATTGAATCTACGGTCAACGATGCCGGCCTTACCACCATCACCAACAACGTCAAGGGCGGAACCGACATCTGCGATGCAATGTTCTATTATGCCGACAAGACCATGGCAACTGCCCTCAGCGGCATCCTCTTCGACTGGACCGACAACGGCGTTACCGATTTTACCGCTCCCTGGTGGGATCAGCGTATTCAGAACGATTACTCCATCGGCTCTCACATCTTCCTTATGGACGGTGAAATCAACATCCGCGACGACCTCAGAACAATGGTTCTGATTTACAACAAGACTCTTTACGACAGCTACGGATATAACGGAACATACGGTACACCCTATAAAAAGGTATCCGAAGGCGAATGGAGCCTTGACGTTCTTCTCGAGATGATCAAGGACAAGACAGAGGACCCGAAGAACGACAAGGGAATGTGGGGACTCCTTTCCGAAAACAGCGGTCCTTACACCTTCTTCCTCGGAACCGGTCTCAAGAGCGTTTCCAACGACCAGGGCGAAATCACGTCCCATGTAGGAGATCAGACTGTATACGAGGCTCTTGAAAAGTGCCTTTCTCTTGCAGCCAATACCGATGTAATGATTGCGAACAACGGCAATCATTTTGTAGGAGGCAGTGTCTGGGACGATGTTTCCGACGTATTCATGGAAGGCCATGCGCTTTTCCGTTCCACCACTCTTTCAGCCGTCAACCGTCTCCTTGAAATGAAGGACGATTACGGAATTCTTCCCATCCCGAACGGCGGAAACTCCAAGGAATACTACTGCTATGCCAGCGGAACCAACACCACTCCCGTAGCTATTCCGAGAAACGTTGCCGAGCCCGAAAAGGCTCTCACGATGCTTGAGGCTCTTGCCTTCTACTCCATGACATCCGACAGCGGAAACTACAACAGCCTCCACGATGCGTTCTACACTCTCATGGGCGACGCAAGACTTGCGAGAACCTACGAGGACACTGAAATGCTCAATATAATCTTCTCATCCAAGACCTACGATATTGACCAGTGCTCCTCGATTACCGGCTTTGAAAGCAGCTATTTCAATCTTGCCAAGGCAGGAAACGTAAACTCTCTCAACGCAACGGTGAAAGCGGCTACAAAGATGGCTAACACAAAGGTTTCGTCCTTTATGAAGTCCATAGCCGAACAGTACGGCGACTGAGTTGCCTTAAATAAAAGCACCCCGGAATCCGCGTTTTCGCGGATTCCGGGGTGCTTTTATTCCTGTGAGACTTTTATCAATACATTCCGCCGCCGGCGTTCATGGCAGCGTTTGCAGCTGCTGCGACAGCGGGATCTTCCTTCTGATTGGCCACAACACCCTCAGTGGTGAGAATGGTGGAGGCGATGGAAGCCGCGTTCTGGAGAGCGGATCTTGTGACCTTTGCGGGGTCTACGATGCCGCAGGATACCATGTCGCAGAAGACCTCGTTGTAAGCGTCGAAGCCGTAGCCGACCTTGCGGGAGGAAACGATCTTATCGACGATTACGCCGCCGTCAAAGCCTGCGTTTGCGGCAATCTGACGTACGGGAGCTTCAAGTGCGGAGAGAACGATCTTGATACCGGTCTTCTCGTCGCCCTCGGCGCCCTTTAAGAGCTTTGCGACCTCGGGGATGACGTTGAGGTAAGCAACGCCGCCGCCGGCTACGATACCCTCTTCAACGGCCGCCTTGGTGGCGTTGAGAGCGTCCTCGATGCGGAGCTTCTTTTCCTTCATTTCCACCTCGGTGGCAGCGCCGACCTTGATGACGGCTACGCCGCCGGCAAGCTTGGCAAGTCTTTCCTGAAGCTTTTCTCTGTCGTAGGAGATTGTGGTGGTTTCAAGAGCGGCTCTGATCTGAGCGACTCTTTCCTTGATTGCGGAGGGATCGCCGGCACCGTCGACGATGATGGTGTTTTCCTTAGTGACCTTAACCTGACGTGCATGGCCGAGGTCGGCAAGGGTTGCTTCCTTGAGCTCAAGACCGAGCTCGGAGGTAATTACCTGACCGCCGGTCAGAATAGCGATGTCGCGGAGCATTTCCTTTCTCTTTTCGCCGAAGGAAGGAGCCTTTACGGCAACGCAGGTGAAGGTGCCGCGGAGCTTGTTGAGAATGAGAGTGGTGAGAGCTTCACCGTCGATATCCTCAGCGATGATGAGGAGCTTCTTACCGGCCTGAACAATCTGCTCGAGGAGGGGAAGAAGATCCTGAATTGCGGAAATCTTCTTATCCGTGATGAGGATGCAGCAATCATCGAGAACGGCTTCCATTTTCTCCATGTCGGTGGACATATAGGGGGAGATGTAGCCGCGGTCGAACTGCATACCTTCGACAACCTCGGAGGAGGTTTCGGCGGACTTGGATTCCTCAACGGTGATAACGCCGTCGGAGGTTACCTTCTCCATAGCGTCGGCGATAAGGCGGCCGATTACTTCATCGGCAGCGGAGATGGTTCCGACTCTCGCGATATCTTCGGTTCCGGAAACGGGCTTCGCAATGGTGCCGAGGCACTCAACGGCCTTGTCGATGGCCTTCTTGATGCCCTTGCGGATGACCATGGGGTTGGCTCCGGCGGTTACATTCTTCATGCCCTCGTGGATCATTGCCTGAGCGAGCAGGGTGGCGGTGGTTGTACCGTCGCCGGCGGCGTCGTTGGTCTTGGTCGCAACTTCCTTAACAAGCTGAGCGCCCATGTTCTCGGCGGGATCCTCAAGCTCGATTTCCTTGGCGATGGTGACACCGTCGTTGGTGATGAGGGGAGCGCCGTACTTCTTATCGAGAACCACGTTGCGGCCCTTCGGTCCGAGGGTGATTTTAACGGTATCCGCAAGCTTGTCTACGCCGCGGAGAAGAGCGTTTCTGGCGTCGATGCCATAGTAAATATCTTTTGCCATGATAATTTGTCCTTTCGTTTTTTTTCTGAAAAAGGGCCTCAGTCGATAACGGCGAGGATGTCCTTCTCGGAGATGATGGTGTACTGGGTGCCCTCGAGCTTAACCTCGGTGCCCGAATACTTAGCGGCGATGACTTTGTCACCGACCTTGAGCTCGACGGGAGTTCTCGTTCCGTCGTCATTTACCTTGCCGGGGCCTACTGCAACGACTTCGGCTACCTGAGGCTTTTCCTGTGCGCTTGCAGTAAGGAAAATACCGCCGGACGTTTTTTCTTCAGCTTCGAGAAGCTTTATGACTACTCTGTCGGCTAACGGTTTGATTTTCATTTTCTGTCCTCCATATTAAAGGCATATGCCATTTTATAATCGAAATTCTGTCGTTGTTTAGCACTCTTTTTACCGGAGTGCCAACCAACATCTAATATTGTACTACTTTTTTGAAAAAAATCAAGTGTTTTTTTCGATTTTTTTTGTTTTTTTTGATTTTTTTTAGCAAACGGGATGTTTTTATGCCATTTTTCAGACTGTTCAAAGGGGCTGACGCGGTCAGAACCGAACCTCAGACCGAAATAACCGTCAGAAAAACTGATTGCTCAAATCGAAAAGAGGGATGATAAAAAGGCGTTCCTTCTTAATCATCCCTCTTTTTCTTTATCAGCCGAAAAAAGAACGGCAAACTCTTATGTATTCGACAGAAACCGCAGGGGCCTTTTAAGAACGCAGTTTTCCGAGAAGACCGAGATACAGTTCTTCTGTCTCCCTTGCCATTCTTTCGGCGGTACGGCTCTCGCGGAAAAAGCTTACGGCCTTTTCGGAAAGAAAAGCGATTTCTGGAGGGTCTCTCATAAGACCGAGAAGCGCGGCGGCGAGGGCGGGGGGATCGTCGCACGGGATGACATAACCGCAGCCGCCGTTCTCCACGAGGCGTCTGTTGCCGCCGACGTCCGTCTCTATGGGGTCAAGCCCGAGACTCATTCCCCCTGTCAGAGCGAGATTTGTGGTCTCGGTGCCCACGGACGTATTAATATTAAATGTACAAACCGACATACACAGCGATATGTCATCCATGTATCCCGTAAGCTTTACTCTGTCGGTCAGGCCGAATTTGGCGATTTTTTCGCGAAGCTCGGCTTCAAGGCTGCCGGTTCCCGCAATAATGAAGTACAGGTTGCCGGCCTGCTTTGTCAGAAGGGCGGCTGCGGCAAGAATATCGGACTGAGCCTTTACGGGCTCCAGTCTTGCAAAATTACCGGCTATCACGGCGTCCTCAGGGATGCCGAGTCCTGAGCGGAAGGCTCTTTTTTCCGCCTCGGTGTGTTCTTTCGGCGGAATCGCCCCGTTTTCAATAACCGTAATCATATCGGCAGGCATTCCGCAGGCCTTAAGAGCATCGGCGGAGCTATGGTCTGTGGCAATCGCCGCAGACAGATTTCTGCGGAAATGAGCGCGGCAAAGCGTTCGTCCCAGAAGATCCCTGGTATACTCCGGAGGCAGGTCCGAGCAGTGCTTTGTCATAATTCTCACGGGAACCCGGGCCGCTGCCGCCGCTCTTACTGCCGTTAAGGCCGAATGAGTGTGGACAATATCGGGCTTTTCGGACATGAAAAGCTTTTTCAGAGCTCCTTTGCAGGAGGGACAGAACGATTTGTCAAAGCCCGGCAGCTCGGTCACCCTGATTCCGGCGGCCCTGAGCTTTTCGCTCATCTTCGCGCCTTCCGGAAGCACTGCGGTATAGTCGAAGCGCTCTCTGTCGGCTGCCGAAAGGAGATATAAAATATGCTTTCCGGCTCCGCCGATGTTTTTATCGGTGAGCAGGTGGAAGACTTTGATTCTTCCCGCAGGATTCATTCGCAATAAGAGAGAACGGAGGGAACGGAGCTTATGTCAGACATACCGGGCTCAAGCTTCGTCCATTCGAGTCTCGAAAGAACCTCGGAGCGTCTCCTCGATACCTCAATGATGTCGGCCACAACGGCGCTGGCTGTGGGGAGCTTTCCGGCTCCGCTTCCGTAGAAAACGAGTCTGCCGACGGCATTGCCGTTGATTTCAACCGCGTTGAATACACCGTCGACGGAGTAGAGAAGCGAGCTTGATTTTACCGTTCTGGGCGCGACGGAGAGCACGAGCTTATTATCTGCGGACATGCTGGCCTCTGCGATGAGCTTAATCTTGCAGTTTTTGCCGGCAGCCTCCTTTATGTCGTCCTCCGTAATCTCGGTGATGCCGGTGATTTTGACGTCATCGAGAGTCGCGAGCCTGCCCCATGCGAGAGCAGCGAGGATAATGATCTTTCTTGCCGTGTCAAAGCCTCCTACGTCGGCTGTGGGGTCCTTCTCGGCGTATCCGAGGGCCTGAGCCTCCGCAAGTACGTCCGCATAGCTGCGGCCCTTAGAGGTCATCTCAGTGAGGATGTAGTTGGTCGTGCCGTTCAGAATACCTCTTACGGACTCGATTTTGTTTGAGGTCAGATCGCGGATGATGGGGGAAATGATCGGAATGCCTCCGCCGACGGATGCTTCAAAGATATACTTTACGCAGTTTTCCGCTGCGATTTTAAGCAGTCTGTCGCCGCAGTCGGCTACGACGGCCTTGTTGGACGTTACGACGGATTTTCCGGCTCTGAGGCAGGCCTCGGAGAAGTCCGCAGCGGGATGAACTCCGCCCATTGTTTCGGCTACAACCGATATCTCGGGGTCGTTCAGTATTACATCGATGTTCTTTACGACTCTGTCGGCATATGGACTGTCGGGGAAGTCGCGGAGATCGAGAAGATATTTGACATATACCTCTTCGCCGAGCTCCTCTGCGATGGTATCCTTATTCATTTCAATTACGTCGGCAATGCCTCCGCCGATATTTCCGAAGCCCAGAATAGCTATTTTAATCATTTTTATTCACCTGCTGATTTTTTATGAAGAAAGGGGCTAAAAAAGCATAAGAATCCTTTTTTCAGCCCCCGGGGAATTACGGTCCGAACCGTCAGTCGCCCAGATAAGCGCGGCGGATTTCGTCGTCCTCGAGCAGCTCCCTGCCTGTTCCGCTCTTGGAAATTCTGCCGATTTCAAGAACGTATGCGCGGTCCGCTATGGAGAGTGCCTTTTTGGCGTTCTGCTCTACGAGAAGGACTGTGGTTCCTTCGCTGTTTATCTGTTTGATCATATCGAAAATTGTATTTACATAAAGAGGCGAGAGACCCATGGAGGGCTCGTCAAGAAGAATCATACGGGGATGCGACATAAGCGCACGGGACATGGCGAGCATCTGCTGCTCACCGCCGGAAAGCGTTCCGGCAATCTGCTTTGAGCGTTCCTTGAGGATGGGGAAGCGTTCGTATACGGATTCGAGCGTTTCCGCAAACTCTCCGGCATTGTGTCTAGTGTATGCTCCGAGCTTGAGATTCTCGAAAACAGTAAGCTCCTGGAAGATTCTGCGTCCTTCCGGGACCTGCGCGATTCCCATGGGAACGAGTCTGTGAGAGGGAATCGAGGTAATATCCTTGCCGTCAAAAAACACCTTACCGGCCTTTTTGGGAATGATGTTGCAGAGCGAGTGCATAATCGTGGTTTTCCCGGCGCCGTTGGCTCCGATGAGAGATACGATTTCACCTTCTTCAACGGTAAAGGATACGCCCTTTATTGCCTGAATCAGGCCGTATGATACTTCAAGATTATCGACTTTGAGAAGTGACATGGCGTTTTGCTCCTTTCGTGATTCCCCGGTCAGTCTCCGAGGTAGGCCTTAATAACCTCGGGGTTATGAAGGACGTCGGAGGTGTTGCCTTCGGCGAGAACGGTTCCGAAATTCAGTACCGTCAGACGGTCGCATACGCCGGTGACAAGGTTCATATCGTGCTCGATGAGAAGCACGGTTATATCGAATTTATCCTTGATGAATTTAATTGTCTCGGTGAGCTCCAGTGTCTCCTGAGGGTTCATGCCGGCGGCGGGTTCATCGAGGAGAAGCAGCTTCGGATGCGTGGCAAGGGCTCTGGCAATTTCAAGCTTGCGCTGCTTGCCGTAGGGAAGAGCCGAAGCGAGGGTTCTTCTTTCGGCATCGAGGCCGAATACGTCAAGAAGCTCGCGGGCCTCCTGTCTCAGAGCGGATTCGGATTTCCAGTATCCGGGAAGTCTGAAAACCGATTCGAAGAGTGAGCACGAAGAGCTGTTGCCGAGACCCGTAAGGACATTGTCGATGACGGTCATGTTGGAGAAAAGTCTGATGTTCTGGAAGGTTCTTGCGATTCCTAGACGGTTGATTTCGGCGGGGGCTTTTCCGGTTAAATCCTTTCCCTCAAGGAGGAAGGAGCCCGTTGTCGGCTTATATACGCCGGTCAGCATGTTGAAAACAGTGGTTTTTCCGGCGCCGTTGGGGCCGATGAGCCCGTAAAGCTCGCCTTTTTCGATTTTGAGGCTGAGATTCTGAACAGCCTTGAGACCGCCGAAGGAGATGCCGAGATCTTTTGTTTCGAGTAAATATTCTTTCATCTGCCGTTACTCCTTCCTGCGTGACGCGGACTTGTCGGCTTCAAAGCTCTTGTCGGGAGTTACGTCGGTGGAGAGAAGCGCGTCCATATCGATCTTGGTGGGAATCTTATCCCATGAGGCGGTGGAGGGCGGTTCGCTGTCGCCCGGCTTCTTCTTGAAGAGCTTTTCCTTAAGTCCGGTAACGAACTTGAAGAAATCAAGCTTTTCTCTCAGACCGCGCAGGGCCGGAGCGTTGTTGTAAACAACTATGACGATGAGAATCAGAGCATAAATCAGGTTCTTGAGAGCCGCAAGGTCGCCGGAAAGCTGTGTGGTGAGCTTAACGTTGACGAAGGTCAGAACCGTCGCGGCAAGAATTGAGCCCGTGATGTTTCCCATACCGCCGAGAACCACCATAACGAGTATTTCGATGGAGTAGTTGAAATCAAAGAAGGTGTTGGATACGGGAGAGATGAGATTGCCGTAAATGACGCCGGCGATTCCCGCAAAGAAGGCGGAAATTACGAATGCCACCATTTTATAATAGGTGACGTTGACGCCCATGGCACGTGCCGCAATCTCGTTGTCGCGGATTGCCTTGATTGCGCGTCCCTGCTTGGAAAGCATAAGATTCTGTGTGATGAAGAGACAGATGAACACTACAGCGAAGGCGATAATCCAGAGGCTCTTTCCGTAGCGATGGGTGGTAAGACCGAGGGCACCGCCGAACACGGCCTGGTTCTTGAAAATCGTTCTTACGATTTCTCCGAAAGCAAGGGTTGCTATCGCGAGATAGTCGCCCTTCAGTCTCAGCGTAGGAATGCCTATTACTATTCCTGATAAGGCGGCCGCCAGACCTCCGATGATCATTGCGGCGATTATAAGCAGTATCTTTGAGGGAATGATATCCGCAAGGATATTCTCAAAGAAGCAGCCGATGTATGCACCGACGCACATGAAGCCTGCGTGACCGAGGCTCAGCTCACCGAGAAATCCAACGACGATGTTGAGCGATACCGCAAGAATGATGCTGTATGCTATCTTGGTCAGAAGAATCGAGGACGAGTTGCGAAGACCTCCGGATGCAAGGTCGATGATCAGGAAGACCAGAAAGAAGGCCCCGACAATAAAATAATTTGTGCAGTTCTTGATTTTGGGTTTGACCGATGTTTTGATTGCCATTTTTCTTCCTCCCTTCAGACTTTCTCGCGTCTCTTTTTGCCTAAGAGTCCCGTGGGCTTGACGAGAAGGATAATAATCAGAAGCGCAAATTCTATGGCGGTTGTATACGGCGCGAGAGCGGGGAAGCTCAGGGCAAGCTTTTCTATTACACCGAGCAGAATTCCGCCTATCATGGCTCCGGGAATGGAGCCGATACCTCCGATAACCGCGGCCGTAAAGGCCTTGATTCCGGGCATTGATCCCAGAGTCGGGCTGGCTGAGGGAATCTGCATAAGGTAAAACGTTGAGGCGAAGGCGGCAAGAGCGGAGCCTATGGCAAAGGTCAGAGTGATGATCGCGTTGACGTTGATGCCCATAAGCTGGGCTGCAGCCTTGTCCTCCGATACGGCCAGCATGGCGCAACCGACGCGGGTATTATTGACGAACAGGGTGAGCGCAGTCATAATGATTACGCAGAGACCCAGCGTAATCAGCGAGGAAATCTGAATGGAAGTACCGAATACAGACACGGCACCGAAAGCACCGAGCGTTACCGGAATGCCCTGTGAGCCGTAAATCATCTGAGCGATGCTCTGGAGCAGGTAGCTTACGCCGATGGCGGTGATAAGTACTGCCAGAGGGGAAGCGCCTCGCAGAGGTCTGTACGCAAAAGCCTCGGTTGCAATGCCGAGAAGAGTGCAGACAATGACGGCTGCGACAATAGCTGCCAGCGGATGCAGCCCGAGTCCCAGCGTTGTTACGATGGCGTATGCGCCGACCATGATAATATCGCCGTGTGCGAAATTCAGCATTTTTGCGATACCGTAAACCATCGTGTAGCCGAGGGCTATGAGTGCATATATTCCGCCGAGCGATAATCCGTTGATTAATGTGCTGAAGAAACTCATGGGAATAATATCCTTTCGGATTCGCCGATAAAGGCGTTGATTGTTATGTAGGGCCCCTGCCGTCCTCATGCGGACATCCGGGACATAAAATGCTTCCGACCGGCCGATGACCGGTCGGAAGCTCTGAATAAATGCGGAATTACTTGTTTACGGAAACGATGACGGGCTCCTTGGCGCAGGAACCGGTCTTGTCCCAGGTCATGCCGGAACCGGTGAGTCCGGAGTAAGAGAAGGAAGAGGAGGTGAGAACGTCCTTAACCTTGGCGGACATATCGGCAGCGGACATGGTTACGTCGTTGACTCCGGCAACCTTCATGGCGTTGAAGAGAATCATAACGGCATCGTATCCGTCGGCGGCGAACTGGTTGGGAGCTTCCTTGTACTTTTCCTGGTACTTGGCGGTGAAGGCAACAACCTTTTCATCGGTGGAAGCGGGATCGTAGGGAGTGAGGTATGTAATCTTCGCGGTGATGTTGTCGGCAGCGGTGATCTGGGAAGAGACACCGTCGAGACCGTCGTTACCGAAGATCGGTACGTTGTAGCCCTTGGCGGCGGCAGCCTTGGCGATCAGACCGGCCTCGGTGTAGTAAATGGGGAGGTAGATGACGTCGCAGCCGGCATCGGAGAGGTTGGAAACCTGAGTGGAGAAGTCCTTGT
>JAKSPQ010000085.1 GCA_024404665.1 Clostridia bacterium | reverse complement strand
TCGAGAACAGCGTTCTCGCGGGTGTTCCCGACTTTGTAGCCGCCGATATGGTCGACGGAGACTCTTATACCGTTCTTCCCGCCGCCTTCGGTCTTCTCAACCAGGGCATTCTCAACGTTTCCAAGGTCAAGACCGGAACCGTAACCATGTCCCGTCTCACCTACAAAAACGGCAAATACATCATGCACATGCTCCTCGGCAACGGTAAGACTCCGCCCAAGTGGGAGGAATACGGCTGGGATGCTCCCGCTCCCCAGCTCTCTGCCCTCGAAATCGAAATCAAGGACGTTGAGCTCTTCGCACAGAACGTCGCCTGCCAGCACTACATCATAACCTATGGCGACAACCGCCGCGCAATCCGCGATCTCTGCCAGATCATGGGCATCGAAGTATTCGAAATGTGATTTGAGAGGTTAATGAAATGTATAAGAATTATAAAATCAGAGCCCCTTATTTCGAGGTAGGACCCAAGTGCTATATGTGGGGTCAGAGATTTCTGAAGCTCTGCATCGCGCTTGACGAAATCGCAGCAAAGTACGATCTTGACATCATCGTAACTCCTCAGTATGCGGATATCCGCCTCATCGCACAGAACGTGAAGCATCTTCACGTATATGCGCAGCATATGGACTGCCTGGAGCCCGGACGCGGCCTCGGCTCCGTTCTGCCCGAATCCGTAAAGGAAGCCGGCGCCGTAGGAGTTATGCTCAACCACGCCGAGAAGAAGCTCGATCTTGATACCATCAGCGCCACCATTAAGAGAGCGGACGAGATAGGCCTTGCCACCATCGTCTGCGCCGACAGCGTTGCCGAGGTAAAGGCGATCGCCGAGATGCACCCGAACCTCATCGTTGCCGAGCCTACGGATCTTATCGGAACCGGTGTGGCCGCCGATATGGGATACGTAAAAGACACCATCGACATCGTAAGACAGATAGATCCCGATATCATGGTGCTTCAGGGCGCCGGAATCTCCGGTCCGGCCGATGTTGCAAACGTAATCCGCGCCGGAGCTCAGGCTACCGGTGTAACAAGCGCAGTAATGAAGGCAGCCGATCCCGAAAAGGCAGCCGACGATCTCCTCCGCACCCTCCGCGAGGTCTGGGACGAGGTTCACGCCTGATAAAAAAACGGGACATCCGAAGCATTTCCGCCGGAGTCTCCGATTATTCACCGAAAAACGCCGGTCGTGCGTGCCAGCTGCACGGACGGCCGGCGTTCGGCCTGCATGACATAAAAGAACGGAAAAAAGCCCGCAGGGCAACGTAAAACACGGCTTCCGCTCCCTTGAAGCATGCCTTTTTCGGCAGGAAGCCGATTGATCTTTCTCTACAGGTATTAATATGAAACTGAAAAACTGCAGAATAGTTTTAGGCGCGTTCGCGTCCTTCAACGAACGCCGCGCAGCCGCCTTCTTATCCAAATACATAAGAATCGTAACCGGACATATACCCGAAAAGGTAACCGACGACGTCCCGGCAGCGACCGGCGAAATCATCGTCGGACGGACGTCGCGCCCCGGGGATGCGTCATCCCTAAGATCCGGCGGCACCGCCTGGGCACATGTCGCCTATATGAAGGACGGCAGCCTCTATCTTTCGGGTCTCGGACTTCCTCCCGCGGAGGAGCCGCCGTACAACACCGCATACAGACTCATGGACGACGGCTGCATCGGAACGGTCCTCGCGGCATATGCCTTTGTCGAAAAGGCTCTCGGCTGCGATTTCCTGAACGAGGCCTACACCGAATATCCGTCGGATCCCGAGATTGATATTCCGGACGGCTTCGGCTGGGAGTTCACATCGTCACGTCTGCTCTCGCTGCGTCCGGAAAACAGAAAAGGTCCGCTGCTCGTCTCTCTTCCGAGCGGCAGCGAGCTCAACTGGAATATGTCCGGCAGCATAATCAAGACGGAGCACGGAAAGCTGATTGTCATAGACGGAGGACATCCGGGCGCCGCCGAACAGCTCGTCGGCTGCATAGAGGCGCTCTGGGACGGCGAAGGCAGGCCCGAGGTTTCGCTCTGGCTGTTTACGCATCTCCACAACGATCATTACGGCGCTATCCTGCGCCTTCTCAGCGAACCCGCACTGCGTGACCGCATTTCCGTAAAGAAATTCTGCCATCATCTTCTCTCCCCTGCGTTTTATGCTTCAGAGGGTCGCGAGAAGCCCGGAGCAACCACTCTTGAGGCCTGCGAAGCCCTCACGCACTTTGACTCATATTATCCCGGCTGCGAAGTGAAGATGCTCGGAAAAGGAGACGTGCTTGATACGGACGGCATCTCCTTTGAGGTTCTGAGAGTCCCCTCCGAGGCCGACTCCAAGCTCATGAATTACAATGATACCTCCGTGGTACTTATGATGACCGCCTGCGGACAGCGCTGGCTGCTTCTCGCCGACGCCGAATTTGTCGCCTCGCGCGATCTGCTCTCTCTTCCCGCCGGTAAGCTCAGAGCCGATGTAGTTGAAGTCGGCCATCACGGCTGCGGCAACGTATCAAAGCATGTTTACGAGGCGGCGGGCGCATCGGCATCGGTCTGGCATACGGGTCCGCGCTTCCTTTACAGTGAGAGCGGCGAGGGACTCGGCACCCACAACACCGGCGTCGTCAGAACCCGCGCATGGCTCCGCGAGCTCGGACTCGGAACCGAAAACGAGCATATCATCATCGACGATCTCTTTGAGACGCCGCTCCCCATGAAAATTATCCGAAAGGACTGAACGAAATGAAGACGGTAAAGGTTGATTTTTCAAAGCTCACGGGTCCCGTAAGGCCTCTGCACGGCGTAAACCAGGGCCCTATGACAAAGGTCTTCACCTATGATGCGCGCGCCGAATTTGCCGAGGCGGCAATTCCCTATTGCAGACTTCACGACACCGAATACCCCTACGGTTCCGGCGAATTCGTGGATATTCCCTGCATCTTCAGGAATTTCGATGCCGACGAAAACGATCCCGCAAACTACAACTTCGGCCTCACGGACGAATACATTGCACGCATCCGCGATACCGGCGCCGAGGCCTTTTTCAGACTCGGAGTCTCCATCGAGCACGCTCCCGTAAAAAGATACATCTATCCTCCGAAGGATTTTTCAAAGTGGGCCCGCATCTGCGAGCACATCATCCGTCATTACAACGAGGGCTGGGCCGACGGATACGAGTGGAATATCCGCTATTGGGAAATCTGGAACGAGTCCGACGGTCACGGAAACATGTGGCTCGGAACTCCTCTGGAATTCTATGAATTCTACACCGTCGCGGCAAGGCATTTGAAGGCCTGCTTCCCGCACCTTATGATAGGCGGCTGCGGCTGGACAACCGCAAAAAATGACTTCATCGAGGGCTTTATGCGCTATATCTCTTCTCAGAGCGAGCCCGTTCCGCTCGATTTCTTCTCATGGCACAGATACTATGCGGACATAAATAAAATGCTGGCCTCTTATAAGGAGTCGGCGGAGCTTATGCGCGCGTACGGCTATGAGAATGCGGAGAATATCTTTGACGAGTGGAACTATATGGAAAACTGGAACAACCAGCCCCACTCCTACGTCGTTCTCAAGAACTACAGAGGCGGAGCGTTCTGCGCCGCCACCCTCGCGGCTCTTCAGTCGCTCACCGACGTAGCCGTCGCGACCTATTTTGAGGGCGATGTCGTAAAAGAGTGGTGCGGTCTCTTCGATGTTGCCGAGATGTCCATCGGCAACCACAACCGCAAGGCAACGATGAAGAAGCTGCCTCCCTTTTATGCCTTCAAACACTTCGGAGACCTCTACCGCCTCGGGAATGCCGTTTTAAGCTCTACCGACGGAGACGGTATCTTTGCCTGCGCCGCAGCCGGAAAAGGCTCTGTAGGCCTTCTCTGCGCCAACTACGGGACTGATGAGGCTGCCGACGTCCGCTTCGAGCTCAATTCGGCCGGAGGAGTCCCCTCCGTCCTCATGACAAGCAAGGACCTCACCGATGCTCAAATCAGCATCGACGCATCCTTTGAACCCTCGGGCAAAACCGTATTCACACTCAGAATGCCCGCTGATTCGTTTGTCTTTATCAGCTGATTTCTGAAACAAAAAAGCCGCCGTAAGGCGGCTTTTTTGTTTCTTATTCAGTCGACGGTTTTTGCTGCATCGAGATAAACCACAATCTTGCGGTTGTTCTCGCTTCCTATGGAGTTTGTGGAAACACCCGGAATGAGCTGAATTTCGGAATGAATGATTCTGCGCTCATAGGGTGACATCGGCTCCATCATAACGCTCTTTTTGTACTTGAGTACCTTCTCGGCGCTTCTGCGGGCAAGAACTCTGAGCGTTTCCTCTCTCTTGGCTCTGTAGCCCTCGACATCGAGGTTGACTCTGATGAAATCGTGCTTGACGCCGTTATCGCGTCTGTTGGCAGCAAGGTTTACAAGATACTGAAGAGAATCGAGAGTGTCACCGTGATGTCCGATGAGCACGCCTACCGATTCGCCGTTCACGTTGATGCAGAAATCGCCCTCGTCATTGTATTCCGAAGTGATTTCGGCTTCAAGCTGCATATCGTCCACAACCGTTTTTATGAAATCAAGAGCATTCTTTTCACCCCTGGGAGTGAATGTGGCAGTAATTTCAGCCTCTGTGGCACCGATTCCCAGGAATCCGCGCTTTGGTTCAACGGTTACCTTGTATTCGACATCCTCTGCAGCTACGCCGAGCTCCGCGGCAGCCTGAGCTACGGCTTCCTCGACGGTTTTGGCTTTGACTGTTATTTCTTTTCTTTCCATGAATGATTTCTCTTTTTCTGATGTTTCTGTTGTTGTCACTTTTTCAGCGGTGCCTGTTCAACGATTCCGTTCTTTTTGGGAGCTTCTCCGCTGTCATTATCCGCAAGACCGAGCTTTTTGGCGATTTCAGCCTCCTCTTCGGGAGAGACGTAATCCTCGGCATCCTGACGGAAAAGTGAATTGGGATTGCCGGATACGGCATCGAAATCCGCTTTTGCTCTTACGGATTCCTTGGGAGTCTTGCCGGCAAGTTCTTTTTCGGCAGCCTTATAGTCCTCCTCGGTAAACTGAGGCATCGGCATTGCTTTGTGCAGAATGAAGGACTTCAGTGTGCCGAGAAGGCTCTTGAAGATCCAGTAAACACCTATGGCGGCGGGAACGATGAAGGTAATGTATACCGAGAAAAGCGGCATCATGACATCCATCATGGTGTTCGAGCAGCCGGTCGCCTTATCGGTTGCGGGATCTCCGCTCGTAGGCTGATAGGTGAACAGTCTTGTGAGCTTCATCGAGCCGAAATAGGCAAGGAAGGTTACGACGGGAACGAGCCACAGCCAGCTGGGCTGGGTGAGCGTGGGAGTTTCGGCAAGGTTGATGCCGAGGGCCTTAAAGTTGGGGAGCTTGTCCTCAACATCCGAGAAAGCCTTGAAAACATCGGCGCCCGCCATGGTGATCTTGTCGTTGGCATCGACCCACTCGATAACGCCCTTGAAGAAATCCACACCGTGCTCGTGAATCTGGTTAATCAGGGATATTGTACCTCTGTTAACGGAGAATGTGCTGTCAAAGGTTCCTGCCTCAACCATCGCCGTGACATAGGACGTCATGGCATTGACGGCATCCTTGGCTACACCCAGAACATAGTGAAGCGGGTCAATAACGACCTGATAAAGGGCAAGAATTACGGGGAACTGGAGAAGCATGGGGAGACAGCCGGAGAACGGAGAGTACTTCTCTTCCTGATACATATTCTGTATCTCCTCCGCTACCTTCTGCTGAGTCACTCTGTCGTTGCGTCCCTTGTATTTGTTCCTTATCGCCTGTTCCTTGGGCCTCAGGGAAGCCTGCTTGATCTGGTTCTTCTGCTGCTTGATGCCGAGGGGAATCATGATAATCTCGACAATCAAAGCAAAGAGGAACAGGGCAACCATATAGCTGCCGGTAATCTTGTCGAGCCAGCCGAGGAATGAGCCTATCCAACAAAGTAATTTATCAATCATTGTTTTTAACTTGCCTCCGGCCTTTCCGGAGGACTTTCCTCTCAAATGTGTTTGGTATAAACGAAAATGCATACCGGTCTCCGGTTTCTCTGCTCCGGGCCGGCCGTCCTCGTACGCTTTGCGTTTCGGACACCCGCATCTTTGCTGCTTTGCAGCGATAATTCGGTCACAATTTTCTTACAGCGTCATTTTTCGTCATCGTGTTCTGCGTTTTTTTCATCATTTTCCGTTTCGGAAAGCGAATAACCGACAGGACGCTCTCTGACACGCTTGAACCCCGTATCCGGTACGGGATCGTAGCCTCCCTCGCAAAAGGGATTGCATCTCAGAATTCTCCAAACCGTTAAAATCATTCCGTCGATAAATCCCCGCTTCTCGAATGCCTCTAGGGCATAGGCCGAGCACGTGGGCGTAAATCTGCAGGACGGATGTCTCTTCAGAGGGGATATATGCTTCCTGTAAAAGCGGATGAGCGCTATACACAGATTTTTCATCGGTCGGTTTTTTCGGTTACTACTCCGAGCTTTTTCAGAGATTTAAGCATATCCGCCTTCACCCCGGCGCAGTCGGCTTCGGCAGCCGCCGTCCTGGCAGCAACGACAATGAGCCAGCCGTACGAGATTTCAAGCGAAGCGTCGTTTATTATCTGTCTGTAGCTCTCGCGCATCAGTCTTTTTGCGCGGTTGCGCTCTACGGCTCCTCCGAGCTTCTTTCCGACGGTAAGTCCCAGCCTGTTCAAAGGTCTGTGACACGGATCCGCCCGTCTGAATGCCGCATTGGCATAATCCTTCAGGATATAAATGACGGCATACCTTCCCGCGGCTTTTTTGCCTTTGGCATATGCCTTCCTGAAAAGATGGTTTTCCGTGATGGGTGTGTTTTTCATAACTGACTGTTTCTCCGGTTTCGGGTGTATCCGATTTTCTCGGTTTTCTCCCTGAATTTGCAATTCTGCTTCCGCGTGTGTCTGCCGCAGCCTCTTATCCTCCGCGGAAAGGTTCCGCGGTTCCGGAAAGCCTCCTTCCGCTTATGAAAGCGTCAGGCTGTTATTCCGAAAAAAATCCGGCGACGCTGCAGCTGGTCGCCGGATTTAAAGACTTGTCCGCCGTCGCGGAAAAGTCTCAGTAAGACAGTCTCTTTCTGCCTTTTGCGCGTCTTCTCTTTAATACGTTTCTGCCGTCGGCGGTCTTCATTCTCTTTCTGAAGCCGTGTTCCTTCTGACGCTGGAGCTTTTTGGGCTGGTAGGTTCTGAGCATTATTAGCACCTCCTCTGGAATGTTGTCGGAAGCGTTGCGCTTCGAGCGACAGTCTCGCTCATACACAATGACACAATATTATAATACTTTTTTTGGTGTTTTGTCAAGAGATATTTTAAAAAACATTCATTTTTTAATAAGGTTTTTCGGTTTTTATTGACTTTAAGCCTGTTTGGGTGTATAATTTATATGTATCTACCCGTGGCACAGCTGGATAGCGCGCAAGACTCCGACTCTTGAGGCCGCAGGTTCGAATCCTGTCGGGTAGGCCAGATCCGATATGCCCCGGAACCTTTTCAGCGTTGCGGGGCTTTTTTCTTAACAACAAGCCGGAGTGCGTTTTGTCCGATTGCTCTCCGGACAGCCGTCCCCACGGACAAAGCCCCGGCTGCATATGATTGCTGCATCCGGTGCTCAGAAACAAGTCAATCATTTATCATCAATGGAAACACAGAACGAAATCAAAAAAACACCGCCTCTGATACAGCTGTCAGGCATAGGCAAAATCTACGTGTCCGCCGGAAACGTAGCGGTCGGAATCCGCGGAATAAATCTCTCGTTTGACAGAGGGGAATTCGTAGCGATAACCGGCCAGTCGGGCTCCGGAAAATCCACGCTGCTCAACGTAATCAGCGGCATGGACACATACGAGGAGGGCGAGCTGTTCATAAACGGCAATCCCACCTCGCACTACATCCAGAAGGACTGGGAGGAATACAGAAAGGAATACATATCCTTCATCTTCCAGGACTACAACATAATTGAAAGCTTCACTGTGCTTCAGAACGTGGAGCTCGCACTCATGAACATCGAGGACCTCCGCGAAAGGCACCGCAGAGCCGTAGAGCTCGTAAAAAGAGTGGGGCTTGAAGAGCACATGAATCACAAGGGCTCCAAGCTCTCCGGAGGCCAGAAGCAGCGTACCGTAATCGCGAGAGCTCTCGCCAAGGACAGTCCCGTAATCCTTGCGGACGAACCCACGGGCAACCTTGACTCCCAGACCTCAAAGGAGATCATCGCTCTGCTGAAGGAGGTCTCCCGCGACAAGCTCGTCATCGTTGTGACTCACAATTACGAGCAGCTTGAAAACGCTGCGACAAGACACATAAGAATCTTCGACGGCTCCGTCGAATCGGACAGACCCACGGACATATCGCCCGACATCCGCCCTGCCGACGCCGCCGCTGCCGAAAAGAAGGACAGCGGCAGAACTGCAGGAAAGGTAAAGAACGGCTTTGCTCTCGGAGCCGCGATTTTCACGTCCCGTCCGAAGCTTACGCTCTTTCTGTGTCTCCTTCTCTTTGTCGGCACCGCGGGCATCTTCTTCGCCACGTCGCTCTGCGGAGACGCGTTCGAGCTCTTTGAGCCCCACTACATGTTCACGGTATACGAAGGCCGCGTTGTCCTTACCCGCACCGACGGAAACGCCCCGAGCGACGAAGACCTCTCAAAGCTCCCCGACGTCGTCAGCCGCGTGAGGTACGATATTCTTCTCGACAGGCTTCTCTCGGTTAACATCGAGGAAATCGACTGGCGCTCGAACCTCGACCCGTACATAGGCTTTTCGGTAACAACCGATAAAAAACGGATTTCCGTCGACGCCGGAAAACTGCCCGAGAAGCCGAACGAGGTTTTTCTCATGCTCCCGATAGGCTACAGAGCCTATTTCGGAAGCAAGGACGTAAAAATCACATCCATAACCTACGGTTATTCACCCGCCGCGCATCTGACCGTAACCGGTGTCGGTTACTATTCCGACAATAACAGAACTCCCGTAATGCTCGTGACGCCGGAAGGCTTTGACCTTCTTTCTATACTGTATCTGACGGACTCGGGCAAGCTCGACGCCGAAGAGGCGCTGAAGCCCGGAGCCGTACCTGCCACGGATGATTTCTTCGATGCCGCAGACCCCGAAAGAGCTTTTGCGGCTCTCTCCGGCATCTATAATCAGGCATCCGTATTCTACAGGGACAACAGGGCCGCCGAAAAGGCGATTCCCTACCTCCGCAGCCTCGGTTATGTCGCAGCTCTCTCCGATTCCACATATGAGCCCTCGGTTGTCGAGGTAATCGAAGGCGTCATCACCGCCGGAATTTCGCTCTTCCTGTGGCTTGCCGCCCTCAGCTTTCTTGCCTTCTTCATCCATCTCTGCACGTCGAGATCCGTGGCCGCCTTCAGACCCGATATGGCGATTATGCGCTCCATGGGTATTCCGACAGCGGTCATACGCATAGGCATTTTTGTCAGAATGCTGCTCTCCGTCATTCCCGGCTTTGCAGCCGTGGTTCTCATAGCCGTTCTGATTTTCACGTCTCCCGCAATGAATGCGAGATTCACATATCTGTACGCCTGGCAGTACGCAATGATTTTCGGCGGAACGCTCATTCTCGTAATCCTGGTTACCAGAAAGCAGATCAGGAAGCTGTTCTCAGACAGCGTCAAGAAGACAATCAGAGGAGGTTCGGCAGAATGATCGGCATTAAGAATCTTAACAAATACTACAGTAAGGGCCGCGAAAACGAGATTCACGTCATAAACGACATGACCTTCGAGCTTCCCGATAAAGGCATGGTTGCTCTTTTCGGCAAAAGCGGCTGCGGAAAAACCACTCTGCTGAACGTCATCGGCGGTCTCGACAGATTTGGCTCCGGCTCCGTGGAAATAGACGGACACAGCATAAAAAACGACACCGACGATCTCAGAAACAGATACATCGGCTATATTTTCCAGAATTACAATCTCGACAAAGCCGTGTCGGCGGCAGAGAATGTAGGAAATGCGCTGAGACTCTGCGGAGTTACGGACGAGGAAGAAATCAAAAGACGCACGGCAGCGGCTCTCTCCTGCGTGGGACTTGAGAATTTCAGCGGCCGCACGCCCGACACCCTCTCCGGAGGACAGCAGCAGCGCGT
>JAKSPQ010000084.1 GCA_024404665.1 Clostridia bacterium | reverse complement strand
GGAGAATACCGCGGCGTTTACGAATGAGGCCGCGGAAAAGCCGAAGGCTTCATATAATGCTTCCGTGTCGGATTATTCCGCGCTACGCCCGGCGTCCGGTACGGCTCCCGCGTATCCGCAGAGAACCGGGAATCAGTCAGGCGTACACGCCGAAACGGACAGCGCTCCGTTCGGGCTGCCGAGACAGGCGGTAAAGCCCATGGTAAGCCGTGCTTTCCTCCCGATAAAGGACGGAACAGAGGAGGAAAAGCCTCACAGCCAGCTGTCGATTGCGGATCTTTACAGAACTGCGGCGCCTGATGCGGAAAGCCCCGAAACCGCTGCTCCCTCGCACATACCTGAGGATAAGCCCGCAGAGCACGCGGAAGCGGCAGCCGACGGGCCGACGGTTCCGTTCAGAAATTACAGAATAGCAGGCGAGCTTTTCAACGCATATATTCTGGTAACCGAGGACGACAGAGTAACGGTCATAGACAAGCACGCTGCCCACGAAAGGCTGAATTTCGAGCGCATGAAAGCGAGGCTGCACGGAGCCGAGAGAACCGGAATGCTGCTTATGCTTCCGATAGTCCCGCAGCTCGGAACGGCGGAGATGGATGCGCTGATGTCAGTAATTGACGACGTCGAAAAAATCGGCTTCGGTATCACGGAGGGCGACAGAGGTTCTCTTGAGATTACGGAGATACCTTCGGAGCTCGACACCGCAGAGGCCAAGGCTGTCATCGAGAGAATCGCGGGAGCGGTTCTCGACGGTACCGGAAGTCCGGAGCTCATTGGAGACACGGCGTTTGAAAAGGCCCTCTATCAGGCCTCCTGCAAGGCCTCCATAAAGGCCGGCAGAGTATATCCCGAGGGTTATAACGAGGCTCTGGTGGCGCAGCTCATGGCACATCCCGAGATTACATATTGCCCGCACGGAAGACCTGTTGCGTTCGTTATGACAAAGAGCGAATTTGACAGGAGATTCCTGAGAATATAAAAGAGAGAAAG
The DNA here is from genome assembly GCA_024404665.1 of Clostridia bacterium. GTDB lineage: Bacteria > Bacillota > Clostridia > Oscillospirales > CAG-272 > CAG-390. The sequence continues at coordinate 9,390 of JAKSPQ010000084.1, read as the reverse complement.
CGAGATATACAATGTTTACACTGTACAAAACCGAAGGGAAAGCCAGAAGAGGCCGTTTCGATACGGTTCACGGCTCCATTCAGACTCCGGTGTTCATGAACGTCGGAACCTGCGCAACGGTTAAGGGCGGTATAGCCGCAGAGGACCTTGAGGAGGTTAAATGTCAGGTTGAGCTTTCGAACACCTACCACCTGCACCTCCGTCCCGGAGACCGTCTCATACACGATCAGGGCGGACTTCATAAATTCATGGGATGGAAGGGCCCGATTCTTACGGATTCCGGCGGATTTCAGGTTTTTTCGCTTGCTTCGCTGAGAAAAATCTCTGAGGAGGGCGTTAAGTTCGCATCTCATATAGACGGAAAAAGAATATTCATGGGACCGGAGGAAAGCATGAGAATTCAGTCGAATCTCGGCTCCACCATCGCAATGGCCTTTGACGAGTGCGTTGCCAATCCTTCGCCCTACGAATATGTAAAGCAGTCCGTGGATCGCACGTCGCGCTGGCTGCTCAGATGCAAGGAGGAGCTCGCGAGGCTCAACTCTCTCCCCGAAACCGTCAATCCGCATCAGCTGCTTTTCGGAATAAACCAGGGAGGCACTTATGAGGATCTCCGCATCGCTCATATGAAAAAGATTGCCGAGTACGACTGCGACGGTTACGCCATCGGCGGTCTTGCCGTCGGAGAATCGGCCGACGAGATGTACAGAATCATAGAGGCCGTCGAGCCCTATATGCCGGTGAACAAGCCGAGATACCTCATGGGAGTCGGTACGCCCGTAAACATCGTCGAGGGCGTATATCGCGGCGTCGATTTCTTTGACTGCGTAATGCCGAGCCGCAACGCCCGTCACGGAAATCTCTTCACCTGGCACGGAAAGATGAACATCCTCAACGAAAAATATGCCGAGGATTCAAGACCCATCGATCCGGACTGCGGCTGCCCCGCGTGCCGCAGGCACAGCCGCGCTTATATCAGACATCTGCTCAAGGCAGAGGAAATGCTCGGAATGCGTCTTGCCGTTCTTCACAATCTCTACTTCTACAACGACCTCATGCAGAAGATCAGAGATGCTCTCGACGAAGACAGATACGGCGAATTTTACAGCTATTACCGTATTAAGCTCGGAGAGAGAGTGGATGACTGACGGAAAAAGGTCATCACTTAAAAAAACACTTGAAAAATCAGCCGAGAAGATATATAATATATTAATTATCATCACCGAAAGGAGAAAATCATATGCTGTCGTCGGTTAAAAACTTTTTTCTGACGTTTATATTGGCCCTGTTGGTCTTCTCCGCGGCCGCATACCTTGCAGTTAATCTGGTAATCGCGAATATCAACGGATCCCTGGACAACAAGGATAATCCATCCGGAGAAACAAGCGAAACTCAGCCCGACTCGGGCGGTTCGCATAAGCCGCCCGCCTTTGAGATTGGCGACGGCGGAGAATCACTCAACGTTCTGATAGTCGGCTGCGATTACCGCAGCGGCGTTTTCGCGGACTATGACGAGGACGTGCTTTTTAAGCGCCTCGGCATCGAAAAGCCCGAACGCGATCTTATGCCTCCGCCGAACGATCTTGCTCTTCCCGCGGGAGCGGGAGGAATCCTCAGCGACCGCCTCGTTGAGAATTCGGACGGTATCAGAATTCCCGGGGACAAGCTGGCCTTCATCGGAGGCTTTTACGGAGTATCCTACAGAAAGCCGGAGACGGATACCGTAATACTCTTAAGATTCGACAAAGAGCGCAGTCATATAAGCTACACGGTATTTGACACGGATGCCTTCGTCGTCGTTAACGGAAGCTATTGCAGGCTTTCGGAGATATTTGCCGATTACGGCCTCGAGGCGCTCAGGGACAAAATTCACTCTATGACGGGAATAATCATCGACAGAACCGCAATGCTCACCTGCGAATCCTTCCCGGCGGTTATCGATGCTCTCGGAGGCGTTAACTTTTACGTTCCCTGCGATATGAAATACGACGATTATTCCGGAAATGTACATATCGACATGAAGTCCGGACGCCAGCAGCTGAACGGACAGAAGGCGCTTCAGGTTCTTATGTACAACAGCTATTCCGACGGAATCAACAGCCGTCAGAGAACGACGATGAACTTTGTTCAGAGCTTTATTTCGAATCTTACAGTTATAACGAACTATCTGCGCATGGGCGATCTGATAAAGGCAGTGGACGGCATGATCGATACGGATCTTACAACGGAAGACCTTAAAAACAGCGTGGATATGCTTTTCAAATGCGCGAAAACCACGGTTGAGATAAGCGCGGTCACGACTCCCGGAAACGTTCCGGGCAAGACCGATGTCAGAATATACGACGAGAACGCAACAATCAATGCGTTTGCCGGATATAAAAGAAAATTTTAATTTTATAAAATAAGGACACAACATGAAGAACACTGAAAAAACTATGGACAAGATCGTCGCGCTTTGCAAGACCCGCGGCTTCATCTTCCCCGGCTCCGAGATTTACGGCGGCCTTGCCAATACCTGGGACTACGGCCCCCTCGGCGTTGAGCTCAAGAACAACGTAAAAAAGGCCTGGTGGAAGAAATTCGTTCAGGAAAACAAGTACAATGTCGGTCTTGATGCCGCCATTCTGATGAATCCCCAGACCTGGGTTGCCTCCGGACATCTCGCCGGCTTCTCCGATCCCCTTATGGACTGCCGCGAATGCCATGAGAGATTCAGAGCCGACAAACTCATCGAGGATTACTGCGCCGCCAACGGAGTCGCGCTTGAAAAGCCCATCGATGCCTTCTCTCAGGAGGAGATGAAGAACTTCGTCGAGGAGAAGAACATCTGCTGCCCCACCTGCGGCAAGCATAACTTCACCGACATCCGTCAGTTCAATCTCATGTTCAAGACCTTCCAGGGCGTTACCGAGGATGCCAAGAACACGGTATATCTCAGACCCGAAACCGCCCAGGGTATCTTTACGAACTTTGTAAACGTTCAGAGAACCACAAGAAAGAAGCTCCCCTTCGGCATCGGTCAGATCGGAAAATCCTTCAGAAACGAAATCACTCCCGGAAACTTCATTTTCCGTGTACGTGAGTTCGAGCAGATGGAGCTCGAGTTCTTCTGCGTTCCCGGAACCGACCTTGAATGGTTTAATTACTGGAGACAGTTCTGCCACAACTGGCTGCTCTCCATCGGTCTCAAGGACGAGAATCTCAGACTCCGCGACCATGATCCCGAGGAGCTCTGCTTCTACTCTAAGGCAACCACTGACTTTGAGTTCCTGTTCCCGTTCGGATGGGGCGAGCTCTGGGGCGTTGCAGACAGAACCGATTATGACCTTACTCAGCACCAGACCGTTTCCGGCAAGGATCTTACCTACTACGATCAGGAAAAGAACGAGCATTACATTCCTTACGTCATCGAGCCTTCTCTCGGCGTAGAGCGCTCCGTTCTGGCTCTCCTCTGCGATGCTTACGATGAGGAGACCGTTGATGCGGAAAAGAACGACGTCAGAACCGTCCTTCGCTTCCATCCTGCTCTCGCTCCCGTAAAGGCCGCCGTCCTTCCGCTTTCCAAGAAGCTTGCCGAGCCCGCCGGTGAGATCTTCTCCGAGCTTTCAAAGCACTTTATGGTGGATTACGACGATGCCGGATCCATCGGCAAGAGATACCGCAGACAGGATGAAATCGGAACTCCCATCTGCATTACGTATGACTTTGACTCCGAGAACGACGGCTGCGTAACCGTCCGCGACAGAGACACCATGCAGCAGGAAAGAATCCCCGTCTCGGAACTTGTGGCTTATATCAAGGGGAAAATCGAATTCTGATAAACTACCGCGCCGCGGCAGCAGTACCTTAACGGGGCCGCATGCCGCGGCCGTTTCGGTTCACAGACCGAAGCCCCCGGCCGCCGGGGACATCGCACCCAAACGAAAGGAGTCCTGACATGTCACTGTTTAAAAGAAAAAAGAAGGCCGATGATGCCGTCGAACCGTCCGCGGACGGAGCGGAAATCATCGTCGAAGAGCCGGACGGTGAAGCCGATACGGATGAACGACGCCGTCAGAGACGCGAACAGGAGAAAAAAGCGCTTGAAGAGACTCGCGCGAGAGGCAAGAAGGTTAAAAAGAAGGCAGACAGCTTTTGGACTAACTTCAAGAAGTTCGTAGCTAAAGGAAACGTCGTGGATCTTGCCGTAGCCGTTGTTGTCGGCGCCGCCTTTAATAAGGTGGTTTCATCTCTTGTATCGAATATCATTACGCCTCTGACCTCGAGAATTCTCCCCAAGGGGGATTTCACCGCATTGAAAATCGTTCTCGCTCCTGCGATAGAAGCGGACCCCGAGAAGGGAATAGCGGCAGTCGCAGAGGTTGCCGTAACTTACGGACAGTTTCTGAAGGATGTCATTGATTTCCTTGTCATAGCTCTGACGATTTATTTTATATTAAGAATCTGGCTTAAAATAAAGGATTCCGTAAGGAAAAAGGAGCGCCTTGCCGCCGAGCAGAAGGCAAAGGAAGCCGAGGAGAAAAAGAAAGCCGAGGCCAAGGCTGAGGCAGAACGTCTTGAGCGTATCAAGAACGAGTTCTTAAACGACGTTTCCGTGCAGGCCGACGTTCTTGGTGAAATAAGAGATATTCTGATACGTCTCGAAAAATCGCATCAGAACAATGTTTAAATCCCATAAGGCACACATAATCAAATACGAATAATACCGACGGCTTTTTGTTACCGACGGCAATAAAGAAAGGAACAGTCGCTGTAAGATTCTTCAAGGCTGACACCAAAAAGAGACAGCGGCAGGAATTATTATGAAAGACTACACACGCGAGCAGCTGAGGCCCCTGTCTCCCTGGGCCTATTTCGGACTTCAGATCCTTTTCAGCATTCCCGTAATCGGTTTCGTTTTCCTGATTGTATTCAGCATTTCGGGAAGTAATATCAACCGCAGAAATTTTGCGAGATCTTATTGGTGCGTTCTTTTCATCGTGCTTGTAATCACCGTTGTCATGGCTCTTCTAGGAGCCTCCTCAGGTCTGCTTGAGCAACTGAAGGAATTCCTTGCGGGAATTACCGTTTCGCCGCTTTAATTTCCGCTTCGTGATACGAAGGACAGTGCACCTGACTGTTAATCACGGTGTCATTGGTTCGAACCATCAGGGGGCGCCTGAGAATGGCCCTAAAACATTGTGTTTCGGGGATTTTTTCGGATTTTAAAAAAAAGACTTGACAAGCTCCGAAAAAAGTGATAAAATATCGCCAAACCGATGAGGAAGAGTAAGTAAGCTTTGCCAATGCGTTCACAGAGAGCTGCCGGCGGTGAGATGGCAGTAAGGTACACAGAGCTGAATGGACTTCCGAGGGCAAGAGGAACAGGACCCTAGCGGTCCCCAGTATATGCGCCGGGGCAAGGCTTCCCCGTTAAAAAAGACCGGCATATGAAAAGTATGTTTAAAAGAGGACATCGTCAGATGTCAAGCAGGGTGGCACCGCAGAAATTTTGATTTTTCTGTCCCGGCATTTGTTAAGCAAATGCCGGGACTTTCTGTTTTGTATATTTTTTATCGGATCGGATATATCAGATCCGGAAAGGAACATAAAATGAAAAAAAACGTAAGACTTCTCTCCGCAGTTATGGCAGTTATGATGCTTCTCGCATCGGTTTTTGCTTTCGCTTCATGCGGCAAAAAGACTGCGGACTATACCATCGGCATCTGCAATTTCGTTGACGATGCCTCGCTCAACCAGATCGTGGAGAACATCCGCGCAAGCATTAAGGAAGCCGAAGAAAAGCAGAATATAAAGATTGAAGTTCTTTATGACAACTGCAATGCGGATTCCGCAGTCCTCGCTCAGATTATCTCCAATTTCACCGCCAAGAAGGTAGACCTTATGGTTGCCGTCGCCACTCCCGTAGCCATTGCAATGCAGGCCGCAACAGAAGACAGCAAGATTCCCGTTGTATTCGCCGCGGTATCCGATCCTCTCGGCGCAAAGCTCGTTGAAAGCGCGGAGAAGCCCGGCGCCAACATCACCGGCACCTCCGACTTCCTTGACACCGATGCCATCATGAACCTCATCTTCGCAAACAATGCGGATACAGCCAAGGTCGGTCTCCTTTATGACATCGGTCAGGATTCCTCCACCGGCGCCATCGAGGCCGCCAAGGCCTTCCTAGCAAAAAAGGGTGTAGAGGCTGTTGTTAAGACCGGTACCAACGTTGACGAAATCGTTCTCGCCGCCAAGGCTCTTGTCAACGAGAAGGTAGACGCGGTATTCACTCCCTCCGACAACACCGTTATGACCGCCGAGCTTTCCATTTATGAGACACTTGCCAATGCCGGCATTCCTCACTTTGCCGGAGCGGACTCCTTTGCTCTCAACGGTGCCTTCTGCGGTTACGGCGTCGATTACGCTCAGCTCGGCCGCGAAACCGGCAATATGGTTGTTGATATCCTTGTCAACAAGAAGAATCCCGGCGATGTTCCCGTAAAGTTCTTTGATAACGGTACGGCAACCGTAAACACCGAAATCTGCGAAAAGCTCGGATACGATCCCGAAAAGGTAGAACAGAGCTTCGCACCCTTCTGCTCCAAGTTCCAGACCATCAAGACTGCCGAAAAGTTTGAATGAATCTTATGTCCGGACAGAGAAGCTGCTTCCGGAATAATTAGCCGACGGAAAGCCCCCCTGAAAGAGGCTTTCCGTCAGACTGCGTTTAATATTTCTTTTCATTTATATAGTTTTACAAATTCTTCCGCCTTTATTGACTGAAGCATCTTTGGCATAACTGCGGATATATCATCGGATCAAAGGAAAAAACTCATGAGTGCGATACTCGAAATGCTGCAGACCGCGGCGGAAATGGGCCTGATAGAAGGGCTTACCGTCCTGGCTCTGTTCCTTTCATATTCTATGCTCGGCGTATGCGATCTTTCGACGGACGGCTGCTTTACACTGGGTGCCGTAGTAGGTGCGGTGGTGGCTTTAGCCGGACACCCGTGGCTTTCAATACTTGCCGCTATGCTTGCCGGGATTTCATCAGGCTTTGTCACAGCCTTCCTACAGACCAGAATGGGTATAAACAGCCTGCTTGCGGGAATAATCGTAAATACGGCGCTGTATTCCGTTAACATAGCCATACTCGGCGGATCATCGCTCATAAATCTCAATAAAGCGGATACCGTGTTTTCATTTTTCAGATCAGTTCTCGGAGAAAACGGAAAAAGCTATGCGGTGCTTTTAGTAGCCCTCATCGCGGTTGCGCTGGCTACGGCGTTTCTTGTGCTGTTCTTAAAGACGAGGCTCGGACTGGCCGTCAGAGCCACGGGAAACAACGCAGATATGGTAAAGTCGTCATCGATAAATCCGATCTTTACCACAACTGTCGGTCTTTGTGTCTCCAATGCTTTTACAGCTCTTTCGGGCTGCCTTCTGGCTCAGTCGCAGAAGGGAGCAAATATTAATATAGGAAGCGGACTTGTTACCGTTGCGCTCGCGTCGCTGCTCATCGGCGGAACCTTCATAAGACGCGGAGGACTGCTCGTAAAGGCCCTGGGAGTCGTTCTGGGCTCGATAATATTCAGACTGGTGTATTCGCTTGCCCTGAGCCTTGATATGCCCGCATACATGCTCAAGGCAGTATCGTCGATCATTGTAATTCTCGCAATCTCACTTCCTTATCTGAAGGAGAAATTCCCCGAGTTCAGGAGAAAAATCGAACATTCTCCGCTCGGAAAAAAGCTGAAGCACAAAGGAGATACCAACGATGCTTGATCTGAAGAATATCTCCAAGACCTTCGGAAAAGGAACCGTAAATGTTCATCAGGTGTTCGGCGGCCTCTCGCTTCACATCGAAAAGGGAGACTTTGTTTCTATTATCGGTGCAAACGGCGCCGGAAAATCAACGCTGTTCAATGTCATCGCGGGCAGCATCATTCCGGATGAAGGCCTGGTTGAGCTTGACGGCGATGATATCACCATGCTTCCGGAGCACGTAAGGGCCAAGACAATCGGACGTCTTTTCCAGGACCCGATGCGCGGAAGTGCCCCCGGTCTTTCAATTGAGGAAAATCTTGCGCTGGCAGCAGGACGCGGCGGATGGTTCAGTCATATCACCAGAGCCGACAGAAAGGCCTTCAGGGACCGTCTGGCAATGCTGGATATGGGACTCGAGGACAGAATGAATCAACCTGTAGGACTGCTCTCAGGAGGCCAGAGACAGGCTCTGACTCTCATGATGGCAACATTTAATCCTCCTAAGCTCCTGCTCCTCGATGAGCACACTGCGGCTCTTGATCCCGCAACCGCCGATAAGGTCATGGCGATAACGGATAAAACCGTCAAGGAGAACGGGCTTACCTGTCTTATGATCACTCATAACATGACCACGGCTCTTGAATTCGGAAACAGAACTCTCATGATGGACAGGGGCAGAATAATTTTCGACACCTGCGGAGAAGAGCGTTCTAAGCTCACGGTCCCCGACCTGCTTGATAAATTCCGTGAAAACGCCGGAAAGAATCTCGATAACGACAGAATGCTTCTTAGCTGATAATGTAATAAACAGGGGCTCCCCGGAGGGGTCGCGGATGCGACGTCCTCCGGGGAGTTGTGTTTTCAGAATTCGGAATATGGAGCGGATTCCGCAGCATCGCGGATGTCTTCGATAACGCCGGAGGCGTCCTCCGCCTTAAATACCGCAGAGCCTGCAACGATGACATTGGCTCCGGCCGTGGTCAGAAGACCCACATTGCCGATGCCGATGCCGCCGTCGACCTCGATATCGATCTCAAGGCCGCGTTTGTTGATCTCGTGTCTGATATCGGCAATTTTTGTAGTCATTTCGGGGATCATTTTCTGTCCTCCGAAGCCCGGATACACCGTCATTACAAGAATCATATCGACAGAGTCGAGATACGGGAAAACTGCCTCCGCCGGAGTGTCGGGGGAAATTGCTATGCCGACATGCTTTCCGCTTGCCTTGATATGTGAAATCAGCGGGACAGGGTCACTTACGGCCTCAAGGTGGAAGGTGATGATGTCGGCACCGGCCGCAATGAATTCGTCTACGTATTTGAAGGGATCACTTATCATCAGATGAACATCGAAGATGAGATCGGAGCGCTTTCTTATGTCCTTGATGACGTTCGGACCCATCGAAAGGTTGGGCACAAACACTCCGTCCATTACGTCCAGATGAAGGTAATCCGCGGAAAATTCAATTCTTGAAATCTCTTCTGCAAGCTTTGAAAAGTCTGCGGCAAAGAGAGAAGGGTAGATAAGTATCATTTCAGTTCCTTTCTCCGAAGCACCTGGCTTCGGGTAGAGATAAAAGTATTGGCAGTCTTTTCGGGGCATCCGAAAAATGCTTCCGAAAACCGGGTAAAATGCGTGCGA
>JAKSPQ010000083.1 GCA_024404665.1 Clostridia bacterium | reverse complement strand
CGGAGCCCGTCTGAACCGCGAAAAGCCCAAGGCTATGCTTCCCACTCTTGCGAGACTCTTCAGATTCATAGGCAAGAGCCGCATCGTTCTCATTGTTATTCTCACGCTTACCGTAATCCACACGCTGCTTGAGGTTTACGGACCCAAGCTCCAGCAGATGGCCATCGACGCGTTTAAAATCGTCGGAGACAAGCTGACCGTGGACTCCGCGGTGCTGACGCAAAGCCTGATCCTTCTTGTTTCCTTCAACCTTGCGGCCGCGATTCTGTCGCTCATCACGGCAAGGCTCGGAGCAAGACTCGCTCAGAAAACCGTATATTTAATGCGCCGGGAGCTCTTTGAAAAAATAACGGCGCTTCCGATAAGCTACACCGACTCGCACAAGCACGGCGACATAATGAGCCGTATGACAAACGACGTTGAACAGGTCTCCACTGCCGTATCACAGTCGCTGACAACTCTGATTTCCGCCGTACTGACAATCATAGGCTCACTCATCATGATGTTCCGCTACAGCTGGATTATGACGCTCGTATCGTTTGCGACGATTCCGCTGACCGTATGGACCTCCTCCATGCTCGGCAAATTCATGCGCAAATACTACGTAAAGAACCAGGTGCTTCTCGGCAAAATGAACGGCAGAGTCGAGGAGAGCGTAACCGGATACAGAACGGTTGTCGCATACGGAAAAGAGGCCTCGGAAATCGAAAAATTCGGCGATATTTCCTCCGAATACAGGCAAAGCTCCGTAAAGGCGAGAGTCTGGGGCTCCCTCATGGGCCCTGTCATGAACTTCATCGGCAATTTCCAGTACGTTCTTATTGCCGCAACCGGAGGATATCTCTTCCTGTCCGGAAGACTTGCCTCCGTCGGTGCGATTCAGGCCATGCTTCAGTATTCCAAGCAGTTCTCGCGCCCCATCAACATGATCGCCAACCAGTACGCGTCTATTCTTACGGCGCTTGCCGGAGCGGAGAGACTTTTCGAGATGCTCGATTCCGAGAACGAAAAGGATGAGGGCACGTCCCCCGTAAAGCCCGAGGACATCAGAGGAAACATCGAATTTGACAGTATCGACTTCGGCTACATCAAATCGAAGCCGGTATTGAAATCTCTCTCTCTGTCGGTTTCGGCCGGACAGAAAATCGCCATCGTCGGAGCGACGGGCTCCGGAAAAACGACCATCGTAAATCTTCTGACAAGGTTTTACGAGCTTGACGGCGGAAAAATCACCATCGACGGTACCGATATCACGGACATGCCGATGGAAACCCTCCGCAACGCAATCGCCATCGTTCTTCAGGATACGGTCCTGTTCTCCGACACAATAAAGCGCAACATCAAATACGGCAACCCGGATGCCGATGACGAAGCCGTCGCGCGCGCTGCAGCTACCGCGAACGCCGCAGGCTTCATCGAGCGTCTTCCGGACGGCTACGACACGATGCTCACCGAGTCCGGCAGCAACCTGTCGCAGGGTCAGCGTCAGCTGCTCGCCATCGCGCGCGCGGTGCTGGCGGATCCCAGAATACTCATACTCGATGAAGCAACCTCGTCCGTAGATACAAGGACCGAGATGCACATTCAGCAGGCCATGGTTGCCTTAATGAAAAACCGCACCTCGCTCATCATCGCTCACCGTCTGTCAACAATACGCGACGCAGATAAGATAGTCGTTTTAAAGGACGGAACAATTGCCGAGGCAGGCAGCCACGAAGAGCTTCTTGCCGCCCGCGGAGAGTATTACGAGCTTTATCGCAACCAGTTTGCGGGAGTCAGCACCTGATGGCAGAGACCGGAATCAAAAGGCTTATCCCCGCATCTCCGCTCCCTCCTTCTCCGGAGGAAGCGGAGCGCTTTTCGAAGCTCACGGCCGAGGAGCTCACCGGAGGCCGTGCCGGAGAAGGCATAGGAACCCTGAACGAGAAGCGTATGCACAGGATTCTGAAGCGCTTTGCCTGCGACAGGCCCGAATGCTTTGAGCGTGACATGGGCGCAAGATTCGTTGCGGATATATTTGACGGGGAAAAAATATACGAAATACAGACTGGCTCCCTCCTCCCCCTGGGGAAAAAGCTTGATTATTATATCGGAAGCACGGATTATCCCATAACGGTCATACATCCGGTACTCGCAAAAAAATACATTTTATGGATAGACCCGGCTGACGGCTGCGTCTCCGGAAGAAAGCCGTCCCCCAAAAAAGAAAATACGTTCTCCGTACTCACGGAGCTTGTTTACATATCCGAGCAGCTTAAGTCCGAAAGACTTGAGGTCGTGCTTCTTTTCACGGAGGCGGAGGAGTACCGATTTCTAAACGGAAAGCGAAGCAAGGACAGAAAACGCGGCTCCGACAGATTTGAAATTCTTCCGGTCTCACTTCTCGGAAAAGCGGTTCTGCGCTCTCCCGCCGATGTTGCCTCGCTCCTGCCGGAAGGCCTTCCGTCATCCTTCACCGCGCCGGAATTCGGCCGGCTTTCCGGCCTCCGCGGACGCGATGTATACAGGGCGGTAAAAGCCCTTGAGCTTCTGGGAATAGCCGTAAAAAGCGGTACAAGCGGCAGAGCTGCGCTCTATACGCTCTCCCAGGAGTACTTAGCGGGACAATAGTGTCAGAGCCGACATTATTCGGAGTGACAGCTTCCCCGCCGACACACCTTTATCAACACGGCATTTTTTTATTGACTTTTCATCATATTTGTTGTAAAATATTGCTGAAAAACCAAAGAACCGTATGACACGGAAACACGGTTATAACTTAATAAATAAAAAAGGAGAAAAAAACAATGAAGAGAGCTTTATCGCTTATTCTTGTTGTCATCATCTGTCTTGCCTCTTTTGCCGCATGCGGCGAAAAGACTCCCGCAGGTGCCGCCACCCCACCCGCCGCCGGAACACCCGCTCCTCCCGCAGAAGTAACCACTGCTGCTCCGAATGAAACCACCGCAACTCCTTCCGACGTAACCACCACTCCCGCCGTTACGACAGAAGCCGAGGTTACCACCTCCGACGAGCCTGTATACGATTTCGGCGAAAACGAATACGGCAAGCTCGATGACGCCGAAAAGACCAAGCTCATGGACGTCATTCCCGCCCTGCTTCCCGACGGCACTCCCATTATGAACTGGGCACGTCCTTACTGCATGGACGATATCCTCGACAAGGAAGGCTACGGCGTTCACTACTACTTTGACGGCAAGTCCTCTCCCTACGCAGAGTACGTAGGAACCGATAACGGCGGCATCTTCGGCACCGGTATCAAGATGGAGGCCCACGGCCAGACTCCCGGCGGAGACCGCGCCGAGCTCGAGCTTCACTCCTACTACGAAGCCAACCTCAAGGGCGCAAAGGGCATTATGTTCTACGTTGACTTCTCGACCACCACTCCTCAGCCCGCTGACAACAACAAGCCTCTCTGCGCTTCCGTAACCATCAACGTTAACACCTACCGCTGCAACAAGGACAGCAACGGCTCCGTAGGCTTCTACTTTGCGGACGGTGTCTGGTCTGAAACCAAGAACATCAACGCCTGCCGTATGGAGCTTCCGAACGGCTTCAAGGGCTGGGTATACATTCCCGCCACCTCCTACCAGAAGACCTCCGACAAGACTCCCATTGCGGATGAAAACGGTCTGTTCATCGACATTCCCGTTGAGAACATGCGTCTCTACACCGACGGCTACACCTACTCCACCGACGGCTCCGCATACGTAATCTTCGACGAAATCCTGTTCATCTACTGATATTAAAAAAACGGGCTGTTAAAAAGTCTCTGACTTTTTAACAGCCCCCTTTTTATTTCAGTCTGTCAGCTATGGCCTTCATGTCCTCCATCATAGCCTCTCTCTTGCCCGGATCCCGGAGAATCGCCGCAGGATGATATACCGCGGTAATAAGGAAATCTCCGCGCTCAACCCACTGACCGTGCTCCTTTGTAATCCTGTAGTCCGGAGAAATCAGCCTCATGGCCGCGATTCTTCCGAGACATACGATTATTTTGGGGCGTATGATCTTCACCTGAGCTCTCAGCCAGTCCATGCAGGCATCCTCCTCCGCCGGAAGCGGATCGCGGTTTTTCGGAGGACGGCATTTCAGAATATTAGCGATATAAACTCTGCTTCTGTCAATATCCACGGCATAGAGATATCGGTCGAGCAGCTGACCCGCGCGACCCACAAACGGCACTCCGGTTAGGTCCTCCTGCTCACCGGGAGCCTCTCCCACGAACATGAGCTCTGCCTCCGCGTTACCGGTCCCGAAAACCGAATTCGTTCTTGTCTCGCAAAGTCCGCATTTCTTACAGCCTGCGCATCTGTTTTTTATTTCGTTGAGTTCTTCCGCCTTTGTCATTCTTCTCCCCCGTTTATATTTTCTGCTTTTTTCTTCAAGCTTTTACCGATTAATGCTTTATGCTGCGGTTTTTTCAAGCTTAACTGCTTAAAGCTTTATGCTGCGGTTTTTTTCAAGCTTAACTGCTTAAAGCTTTATGCTGCGGTTTTTTTTCAAGCTTAACTGCTTAATGCTTTATGCTGCGTTTTTTTCTCAAGTTTAACCGATTAAATACTTATACTTCAGTTTTTTCCTTCGGCATGGATACGGTACGTTCTTTTCTTAAGAATAATCTGAAAAATCATCGAATCTATATATCTTATTATATCAGTTTTTTCCTCTGTTTTCAAGAGGAAAAGATGAACTGAGTTCTTTTTCAAAAAAGAATGTCGCAAAACTCATGCGGCGCTCCTGTTTTATTCTGCTTTAATTTCTGCTGTTGAAGTATCTTTGAAAATTTTCATACAGCAAAAAACACTTTGCCGCGCAACAAAATCTTGACATATTTAAGAAAATGCAATATAATATAATAGATTATATATATCTAAACAGTATATGATAAAAGGCGGGCTCTCTAAAGAGCCTGCGTCAGTATTTGAAAGAGGTACGCATTTTGAACAAATATACCATGGCACAGCTCGGCAAGCTGGCATCGAACATTCCGGAGGGACTTCCGGGATACCGTCTGGCCGTCATCGGCGACTGTGCGACCCAGCATATTTCCAAGGCAATACGCGGAACCGGTGCCGCGAAAGGACTTGCGATAAGCGTCCTTGACACCGATTACGATCAGATTCTTGCCCAGACGTCAGACCCGTCGAGCGAGCTTTACGAATTTGCTCCGGACGGCGTCTTCATTATGATGTGCACGGAAAAGCTCTACGACAAATTCACGCATACTCCGGACAGCGAGAGAGCGGGCTTTGCCGACGGCGTTTACGCCTGGATTTCCGCCCGCTGGGATGAGCTTTCCTCCGGCCGCAAGGTCAGCATCCTTCAGAGTCTGTTCACTGAATATGACGACAGAGTATTCGGCAGCTTTGCCTCCAGACTGAAAACATCGTTTATTTATCAGCTCAGAAGACTCAATATGCTGATCTGCGAGGGCGCCGATCTGAAAAAGAACGTATATCCCGTAGATTTTCAGTATTTTACGTCGAAATACGGCACCGATACAGTCAAGGACAGCAAGATGTTCGCCATAGCAAAGCTTCCCTTTGCGGCATCGGCGATACCGGAGGTCGCGTCCGCCGTTGTCGATATCATCCTCGCGCTCAAGGGAAAATCCCTGAAATGCCTGATTCTCGACCTTGACAACACCCTGTGGGGCGGAGTCGTCGGCGATGACGGCACCGACGGCATCCAGATCGGCGATTACGGCACCGGCAAGGCCTTCACGGCCTTCCAGAAGTGGCTGCTTGAGCTGAAGAAGCGCGGACTGCTGCTCGCCGTCTGCTCCAAAAACGACGAAGACAAGGCCAAGGATCCTTTTATCAATCACCCCGATATGGTGCTGAGGCTCGAGGATTTCGCCATCTTCGTAGCCAACTGGGAGCCCAAGCCAGAAAACATAAAAATGATACGCGAAACGCTCAACATCGGCATGGATTCGCTGGTTTTCATCGATGATAACCCCTTTGAGCGCAATTCCGTCCGCGAAATGCTGCCGGAGGTCACTGTTCCCGAGCTCCCCGAGGATCCCGCGGATTACGTGGATTTTCTCCGCGGCGAAGGTCTCTTCGAGGCCGTTTCATACTCCGCGGAGGACGGCGGCAGAACCGATATGTACCGCGCCGAGGCCGGCAGAGTTCTCGCCTCAAAGACCTGCGGCTCATACACCGAATATCTTGAAAGCCTTGATATGAAGGCGGAAGCGAAGCCCTTCTCCTCCTTCTGGTTCCCGAGAATCGCCCAGCTCTCCCAGAGATCCAACCAGTTCAATCTCAGAACCGTCCGCTATACGGAGGCCGAAATCGCAGACGCTGCCGCCGATAAGGACGCTGTTACGGTATATTTCACGCTGAAGGACCGCTTTGGAGATTCCGGACTGATTTCTGCCGTTATCATGCGCAAGCTCGATGACGAAACCCTCTTTGTGGACACATGGATTATGTCCTGCCGCGTTCTCAAGAGAACGATGGAGGAATTCATTGTCAACAAGATGATATCCTCCGCAAAGGAAGCAGGATACAAAAAGGTTGTCGGTGAATATTTAAAGACACCCAAGAACGCAATGGTTGCCGAGATTTATTCTAAGCTCGGCTTTAACCGCATAAGCGATACGAGATTCGAGGCTGACGTTGCCTCCTTCAAATACAATCAAAGCTTTATAAAAGAACTCTGAATGAGTTTACGGACAGAAAGGAACAAATAAAATGAATATCGAAACCGAAGCAAAAATCACTGCAAAGCTCAATGAAATCTTCTCCTTCGTCTTTGATGACGACTCTATCAGAGTTACCCGCTCCACCAGCGCGAACGACATCGAGGCCTGGGATTCCCTCACGCACATCACCCTCATTTCGGAGGTAGAGGATGCCTTTAAGATGAAGTTCTTCATGAAAGAGGTTGTCGGAATGAAGAACGTTGGCGAGATGATGGACATCATCGCAGAGAGAGCAAAGAAGATCTGACGGACAGCCCTCCATGCTCTTTTCAACACTGTTTTTCACATACGTATTCCTGCCCCTGCTGCTTCTCTGCTACTGGCTCGTAGGTCCGAACAGGCAAAGGGCGCAGCTCGTAATACTCATGGCATTTTCGCTTTTCTTCTATGCCTGGGGAGAGCCGGTATACGTATTCCTGATGGTCGGACTCGTCGCCGTTAACTTTTTCTTCGGAAAATGGTGCGCAAACGACGGAGAATCCGAGCCCACGCTGAAGAAAAGGCTCCTGCTGGTTCTCGACATCGCAATTAACCTCGGAGCTCTCGGTTATTTCAAATACCTCAACTTTGTCATCGATAATATCAACGCCCTCTTCGGAAGCTCGATAGGAAACATCTCCGTAACGATGCCTATAGGCATAAGCTTTTTCACCTTCCAGGCGATGTCGTACGTCATCGACACCTATCGCGGCGTGACAAAGGTCCAGAAATCCTACCCCAAGCTTCTGCTTTACATTTCCTTCTTCCCTCAGCTCATAGCGGGTCCCATCGTAAGATATCAGGACCTCGAGGAGCAGCTCGAGCACCACACCTGGAACGCCAACCAGATAAACGAAGGCGTTTTCAGATTCGGACTCGGACTTGCCAAGAAGGTTGTCATAGCTGACAGCTGTCTGACTGCAGCCACAAAGATGTATCAGTCGGGCGATTCGAAGCTCGTTCTCGCCCAGTGGCTGGCGGTAATATTCTATGCGCTTCAGCTGTATTACGATTTCTCCGGATATTCGGATATGGCTATCGGTCTCGGAAAGATTTTCGGCTTTGATTTCCCGGAAAACTTCAATTATCCGTTCGCGTCAAAGAGCGTGACCGAATACTGGAGACGCTGGCACATATCCCTCGGCACCTGGTTCAAGGACTACCTCTTCTATCCCGTTATGAACACACGCGGCATAAAGAACCTCTCAAGAGCTCTTATGAAGAAGAAAAAGAGACAGGCCGCTAAGTTTGTTCCGACAATCATAGGACTTTTCTGCGTATGGTTCATGACCGGTCTCTGGCACGGAGCCGCCTGGAACTACATTTTCTGGGGTCTATACTACTTCGTGCTTTTGGTAATAGATCTTCTGTGGCTCGACAAGGCGCGCAAGAAGATGTCGCCAAAGGTTGAATCGGTGTTCTCGCACGCGTATTTCCTCATCGCAACCTTCTTCGGAATGGCGCTGTTCTACTTTGACCCCACGACTCTGGCGGTTACTCTCAAAACCAAGACCACCGTCATGCAGAACATAGGCGCAATTTTCGGAATAGGCTCCGAGGGCTTTGCGACGATAGACACCGTATCACTTCTCGCGAACTACAGCTTCCTGCTCATATTTGCAGCGGTTTTCTCCCTCCCCGTCATTCCGACGCTCTGGAAAAAGCTCACGGGCTCGGGCTATATAACCCCTGCCGCGGGAAGAATCATAAAAACCCTGACCGCTCTCATTCTCATCGGCATTGCAACCGTAAGAATGGCCGGACAGACCTACAGCCCCTTCCTCTATTTCAGATTCTGAGTCTGATACACACGAAAAAATCATTTTCAAATGGATAACAACAATAAAAAACCGAAACGCAGAAAGATAAAGACACCGGGCTTTGCAGTAAATATTGTCTGTGTGCTCATATCGGCGGTATTTCTCTCCTTTATCGCTCTGTTGAATATCATATTCCCCACAAGGGCGGATATCTCCGAGACGGAGAACAGAAAGCTTGCTGAATTTCCGGAGTTTTCATTTGCCGACCTTGCAAGCGGAAAATACTTTCAGGGGCTGCAAAGCTACGTGGGAGACCACTTTTTCCAGCGTGAAGCGCTTGTAAACGCTTCACTGAAGCTCAAGACTCTTGACGGCTTCAGAATCAAGGTCAACGGCGAGTGGTACTACGGAGAAGGCGGAAACCAGGAGATTGACGAAACCGAAGACCCGAATCTCGAGCATCTTCTCAGCAATCTCACGCTGCCGCCGGTTATCGATCCTCCCGAGCCCACCACCGAGGATATCACTACAAAGGAACCCGAAATAACCACCGTTCCCGGCTCTGACTTAACGTCAGGCTCCTCCGACATCACCACGGAGCCCATTATAACGGAGCCTCCCAAGCCGCATTATACCTCCCTGACCCTATCAAAGACCTCTGCGGAGGTTGTACAGGGCGCCACGGTAACACTTACGCATACCGTAAAATATGAGGGCGGCCTCCCCGAGGAGCCCGTTAAGTGGTCGGTATCCGATTCGTCCGTTATCTCTCTGACCGAGACCCTCACCGGCGTTGTCGTGGAAACTCTGGCCCCCGGCGAGGCGACGGTGACCTGCACCGCAGGTACTCTTACCGCCTCCTGCAAAATCAAGGTAACAAAGATCGAGGCCTCCCAGGGCGATCCCGATGCCGTCGAATTCCTGACAACGGGCGGATATCTCGTATACGGCAAGGCCGCGTACGTAACCGCCGGCTACAGCGCATCGCAGGCCAAGGTTGCCGAGAGCTACAAGGTCGCTGCCGAGTACTATCAGAAGCTTTTCCCCGGAGCAAGAGTCAGCGTTCTCGTTGCCCCCGTTTCCTCCGTCGTCCTTACAGACAAGGCAGTCACGTCAAAGCTTACGAACCAGGGAGAAATCCTCTCAAAGATGGAGCTTCTCTATAAGGACAGCCCCGTAAACTTCGTAAATATGTATGATACCGTCATGAAGCACAAGAACGAGTATCTCTATCTCCACACGGACCACCACTGGAACGGACTCGGAGCATATTACGCATATTCGGACTTTGTTTCATCCATCGGCTTTACGCCCACGCCTCTGAGCGGCTTTGACAAGATAATTCAGAGAGAAAGCCTTGTAGGCTCGATTTACAGCTACAACGCCACCGCTCCCGCCGCTCAGATTCTGAAGGCAAATCCCGACGTGCTTGAGGCATACGTATCCAAAAAGGAATGCACCATGAAGATCACGAGGACCGACGGAAAGACAACCACGTACAAGATGGCGATCTTCAATCTGTCAAGTCCTTCCTCCGGCGGAATCGCCTCCTTCATAGGCGGAGACAACCCCTTCACCGTAATCAATGTACCGGACAATCCCCAGGATCTCTCCATACTGATTCTCAAGGATTCCTACGCGGACCAGTTCACTCCCTATCTGCTTGAGCACTACGGATATATATACGTTGTAGACCCCCGCTACAACTCCACAAAGAGCCTTTACAATCAGCTCAAGGACGCGGGACTTGACGATATTCTGTTCCTCAACAATCTTCAGGTTGCCAACAGCGCCTATTGGGCAAAGGCATATCTGAGACTCGTCGGAGTAGAATGACCCGACGGACACAAAAGGCACAGACTAAACACCGTCAACAAAAAAAAACGGGGCTGATTAAAAAGCCCCGAAATCGGGTAGGAGGCTGACTAATAGTAAGCCAGCCGACCTCCCACAGAACCGTG
>JAKSPQ010000082.1 GCA_024404665.1 Clostridia bacterium | reverse complement strand
ATGCGTGGCCATTAGTATCGAGTACATTTCGCGATAGCTGTCATGCCTCGAGGGAGCGATTTTTCCCTCTCTGACAGCTATTGCCACACCGCAGTCCTTCTCACCCGTGTGAGTGCAGTCAAGCCAGCGGCAGTCGTCATAAAAGCTTCTGAACTCCCTCATGGTGTCCGGGAGCGCCTCAAAGGGAAGAAAATCAAAGTTTTCAAAGTCGATGGAGGAAAAGCCCGGAGTATCCGCAACAAGTCCCTCCTCCGAAACATCGTCTCCGAATGGAATCTCAAAAAGCTCGACGGTGCGCGTGGTCTGCTTTCCTCTGCCGTTTTTTCGGCTCACCTCTCCGGATTTGAGTCCGAGCGACGGGAACAGCCTGTTCATCAGCGTCGATTTTCCGGCTCCGGATACACCGGCAAAGGCTGCCGAATGTCCCGGTAGCTCGGACGAAACCCAATCGGACAGCTCCTTTACGCCGGCTTCCTCATCGGCGGACACCCTGAACACGGGATATCCTGCCTTTGTTCCGTATATGTCGAAAAGCGCATCGGCAGATTCGGCCGAGAGATCGCATTTGGTTATCACTATCGCGGTTTTGAGCGAATAATACTCGGCGCTCGAAAGCAGTCTGTCAATATTCGGAAGGGACGGATCCGGACGCGCTGCGGCTATTATGACGATCATCAGATCGAGATTCGCCATCGGCGGTCTTATGAGGCAGTTTCTGCGCTCGGATACGGCGCAGACTGCGGCATCGGGAAGACCTGCGGAATCATCGACGGGAACCGTCATGCCTTCGCTGTTCAGAGTGAAGGAGGCATCGCCGTAGCATATCTCAACGATGTCGCCGGGCAGTAGCTTTCCTCCCGCCTTAAGCGAGCCCCGTGCCCTGCATTCGGCCCTCGCGCCCGACAGCGGATGGTCTCCCGAAGCGAATCGCACGGTAAACAGGCCGCCCGAGGACTTAAGAACCCTGCCGGAGGATATGTATTTTTCTTTCATTACTTATTATATAGGCTCAGCCGGCAGCTCTGACGTACGTCATAGGGGTGTTTTCACGCAAAACGACAAGTACTCCGCCCCTCAGGCTGTTGTTGAGCTCATATCTTCCTCCGAGTCCGTATGATGTATAATCAAGGTTTCCGCAGAACGCGGTCTTTCCGTACACGCCGAGGTATACGGTATCAAACACGCCTGCATTGTTGTTTCCGGCAAATATCACACAGCTGAAGCCGGCAGAATAAGCCGCAAGGGCTGCCTCCGTAAATTTCAGAGGGAGATATTCCTCCGGCTGCTCGTAAAGCCCGAATCTGAACATCGGGTCCTTTATATCTCCGGTGACGGAAGTCATTATGCCCTCCGGAGCTCCGGGAAGCACAACGGTTACGGGGACCTCCCCCATCGCGGCTCTGTCAATCACAGAGGCATACGAAAAGCCGGTATCGGGAGCATCGTAAAGGCCGAACAGAGCAACCGCTCCGACGGGCTTTTCCGACGAATCCGTGAAAACAATCCAGCCGTTGCGGCCGTCGGCGACAGCGTCTTTTCCGCCGTATGAAACCATGACTTCACGCACGGCGGCGGGAGCCACCAGCGCGCCTCTGTCCGCCGATGAAAACACACCGCACCATTTTATGCCGCGCTTCTCCATCGATGACGACAGTCTTTCCCAGGCAGCATCAAGCTCCTGCCTGCCGCTTTCTCCGCAGGACAGTCCTCCGTTGAAAATCACTAAGGAGGGCCCCGTAGAGTCAAGTAGCTTTTCAAAGGCAGCGAGGGATTCGCTGTCGGCTGCAGGACGGGAAATCACAAGCACCGAGGGCGCCGTTCCGTCCTCCGTATTCATAATAACGGGTCCCGGAGTTCCGTCGACGGGCTTTGAAACGTAAAGCTTTCCGAAAAGCTTGGTAAAATGGCTTGCATTAATGAAATAATCAAGAAACTTGTCAGCTGCGGTTATCGCCGCGCTTCGGTTAAATGCAAGAAGAGTCAGCGTTTCATGCTCGGATGTCGTTGCATCGGTATGAAAAATCTCATACCCGCCGCCGAGCCTGTGATAATCGTCAAGATAGCTGTGTGGATCGAGCAGCGTATGGCCTATTCTGATGGCCAGACAGTTGCCGTTCTCATTGCTCTTGTCTCCTTTGATGCTCTGACCGGGAGCCTTCTCTCCGGGGAGCAGTTTTCTTGAGGGATCAGAGTATTCGGTATCGGATACGGCCACGGCTGTAATGCGATTCACCGATCCGAGCTCGGCCGTTATTTTTTCAGCGACCTCCCTTGACCATTCGTCAGCCTCCGCATAAACCGCAAAAACGAATATCTCTCCGTATTTTTTTATAATATCCTCCGCTGTCAGGCCGTTTTCCTTTTCAATTATAGGCAATGCGGCCTGCCGGAAGATGAAAAGTATCAGAAAGCAGGCAATAACGCTGAAAAAGACCCTTGTGCAGCCGATTATCATTCTTTTTCTGCGCTTCTTCATGCTTGTATAAACTATTTCCGGATGCTCCGACAGCACCTTTTTATAAATCGAGGATATTCTTTTACCGTCATCCTGTTTTTTGGAGTCTTCCGGTCTGTTGTCTTTATGCGTTCCGTTTTCTTTATCCGATCTTTTCACGCCATACCTCCTTTCCGTTTTTTTATTTGCCGGTCCGTGAATGTCCGGGTCTTATACTCCGGGCTCCGCGGGGGGCTCGGTCTGAGGCTCGGTCTGAGGCTCCGTTTCAACGTAATCCGGACCTCGGCTTATGTATATCTCTATTTCCACCGTGCCCTCGAGAGCGGTGATTTCCGTATCGGGAGCTATGCTCTGGTTTATGACGCTGAATTCCTCTTCGTTCGAAGCGCGGTTGACGATTACGGCTCTTATGCCGGCCCTGTCAAGCTCCGCGACGGCGTCATCGCGGTTCATTCCGATTACGGAGGGTACCGTTACGGTAACAGTGTAGTCGGGGCCCGCCGATACCGTGAGCTCGATGTTGATTTCGCCTCCGGCGGTATCGATCTTGGTCTTCTCAGCGGGCTTCTGAGCGATGACGGTGCCCGCCGGCGCATCATCGCGCACAAGCCTTACCGTTACGCGCGGTACGCAGTAGCCGTTGAAGCAGAAATCGATGAGGGCGCGTGCGCTTTCCTCGTCAAAGCCCGTAACCCTGCACATCGTCACATTGCGCTCATAGGATTCTCCGCCGCTGACGTTCACCATGATTTCGGTGAGTTCCCTGTCGATTTCGTCGGTCGGAGCCGGAGACTGGCTTATTACGGTGCCGGCCTCGGACGAATGCTTCACATAGATCGGAATGCACCTGATTCCGTATTTTTCAAGCTCGGCTGTGGCTTCCTCTAGCGTCTTTCCGCGAATGTCGGGATATACCAGTGTCGGGAAATCCGGTCCGCCGCTTACGGTAAAGCTTACCTCCGCCATTCCGGTATAGAGAACGGTATCCGGTCCCGGATTGTGGGCAAGCACCGTGCCGGGAGCCGTGTTCGATCTCGTGTATACGACATTTCCTACGGTCAGGCTGTTTTCATCCATGAACTTCTTAACCTCGACCTCGCTCATTCCGGCGAAATCGGGAAGAACCACGGAGGAGCCCTCGGTGCCGATGGATACCCTCAGCATGATGCGTCCGCCCTTTTCGACAAGCGATCCGGGCACGGGGTCCGTCGCGATGACGAAGCCCGAGGGAATAACGACGCTGCTCTCCCTGATAACCTCAACCTTGTATCCGGCAGACTTCAGAGCTGTCGAAGCGACGCGCCAGTCCATGACGGTATAGTCGTCAAGTATGAATTTCTCGATTCCGAGCGATACCGTCAGGGTAAGATTGCAGGGGGCTTTTCTGCTCGCGCCTCCGAGAGGCTCCTGCTTTATTATCATTCCCTCCGGATATTCGTCCGTATATTTGAAAACAACCGTTAAAACGTAATCCTTCGTTATGCCGAGCTCCGTCAGCTGCTGATTATACGGTTCTTTTCCGCCGGCCTCCTCCTCGGTGAGATAGAAGGACGATGTCACCTCGGGCACCGTGATGCTTTCGCGTCCGAGACTGCCGATTTTGATTCTGTCGAGCACGGTAAATACCGCGACAATGCATACGATCATAAGAGCGATGGCTATACCGAGAACGACCGGCATAAACGATCTGCTCGGAGGGTTCTGCTCGCGGTTTGCCGCGGAGCGCTTCTCCTTTTTGATCTGCACGGGAGTGAGGACCGTCGCGAAGCGGTTCTTTTTCAGCTTGCGGAGTTCTCTGAACATATCCACGGCGCTCTGATATCTGTTGTCGGGATCCTTTTCCAGAGCGCAGAGAATAAGCGTTTCAAGCCCTCTCGGAATCTTTTTGTCAATGTCGCGGGGAGGCTCGGGCTTCTGGCTGACATGCATCATAAGCACAGCCATCTCCTGACCGTCGCAGAAGGGGAGCTTTCCCGTCGACATCTCGTACATCATGACGCCGAGCGAGTAAAGGTCGCTTCTTAAGTCTATATCCGCGCTCTGAGCCTGCTCGGGACTGATATAATAAACGGTTCCTATGCCCTTGTCCGAGGCGATTGTACCCGTCTGTGAGCTCGGCAGCTTTGCGATGCCGAAATCAGTCACCTTTACATATCCGTTCTTTACGAGAAGGATGTTCTGCGGCTTTATGTCCCTGTGCACTATTCCCTTTGAATGCGCGTGGTCGAGAGCCGCAAGTATCTGCTCGGTAAAGCACTCTATTTCCGAAAGGCTCAGCACGCCGCGTTTGTCCATATAATCGCGGAGCGATATGCCTTCAATATACTCAAGGACTATATATTTGATGTCTCCGCTTACCGAAATATCGTATACGGATACGATGTTCGGATGGGAAAGCATGGACACGGCCTTCCATTCGTTGATTATTCTGCGCAGGGTTTCGTCGTCGCCGGAATAATCCTCTTTGACGATTTTTATAGCAACGGCACGGTTCTCCTTCAGATCCTTGGCCTTGTAAACGACTGCCATTCCTCCTACGCCGAGCGTTTCCTCAAGCAGATATCTGCCGTCTACGGTCTCGCCCAGGAACCTGTCGTAGTATTCTTTTTTTCTATCCATTTTGCCTGTTGTCTTGTCCTTCTGTCTTTTTAAAGATCGACGATGATGACCGTAATGTTATCCGGTCCGCCGTTCTTTCTTGCCGTCTTGACGAGCATGTCGGCGCGCCTGTCAATGGACTCGCCGGAGCCCATGAGAGCGACGATGCGTTCGTCGGAGACGCAGTTGTACAATCCGTCGGAGCACAGAAGCAGACTTCCGTTCATTCCGTTTTCGGGATCGATGTCAACCGATTCGACATCGGCCTCCACCCAGCTCGCAACGCCTACCGCTCTGGTTATGACGTTTCTCATGGCAAAGCTCTTGGCGTCCTCCGAGGATATTATGCCCTTGTCGAGATATTCCTGAACCACGGAGTGATCGTGAGTCAGCTGACGTATTCCGTTCGGGAACACCCTGTAAACGCGGCTGTCGCCGACATTCGCGGACCATGCGTAGCCGGTCTCGGTAAAGAGCACCGCCGTCAGCGTGGTTCCCATTCCGTCAAGGCTGCCGTCCGCTCTCTCCCTTGCCTTGTTCAGCACCGCAAGGTTTGCGGCGTCAACGGCATCGACAAGAGCCTGTCTGACCTTTCTGTCGCCCAGATCCGGATATGTTGCCGGAGGCTCGGGCGTTAATTTTTCTCTTACGGTGTCCGTAAACACCTCTACCGCTATCTGAGAGGCTATCGAACCGCCGGCTGCTCCGCCCATACCGTCGCAAACAACGCATATATATACGCCCGGAAGCAGCTCGGTGATCCCAAAGCTGTCCTGGTTTTCCTCGCGCACCTTGCCGATATCGCTTTTTCCGTAATAATTCATTCGGTTGCCTTCCTTTCTTCGGTTGCTTTTCCGGATGTCGGAGCCGGAGCCCCGTCCTTCATCGTCTGCCTGCGAAGCTGACCGCAGGAAGCGTTTATATCCGGACCCAGAGTTCTTCTTACCGTAGCCCTTATTCCCCGCTTTTCAAGCGCCTCCGAAAACTTACGTACATCGGCGGGCTCCGGCGGGCGCAGGCCGGTTTCCTTTACCGCATTCACGGGGATGAGATTCACGTGTATCGGGTACGCGGTACCCTTCCTCAGCGCCCCGTTCAGCATTCCCGCGAGCGCCGCGGCATCTTCCGTCGTGCAGTTCTGACCCTCTATGAGAGTATATTCGAACGAGATGCGCCTTCCCGTCGCATCGCGGTATTCCCTGCAGGCGTCGAGCACCTCCGCAAGGGGCCAGCGCCTGTTTACCGGCATGATGCGCGAGCGGGTGGCATCGTCGTGGGCATGCAGCGAAAGCGAAAGCGTTATCGGAAGCTTCTCCGCCGCAAGCTTTCTTATGCCGTCCGCGTGTCCGCAGGTCGAGAGGGATATGTGTCTGTAGCCTATGCATATGCCTCTTTCGTCATTGACCAGCTTTAAAAACTTTAAAACGTTGTCGTAATTGTCCATGGGCTCTCCGATGCCCATCATAACAATGTTGTCAACTCTTTCGCCGGAATCCTTTGTCACGGCGATAATCTGTCCTAATATCTCTCCGGCGCTGAGATCCCTGATTTTTCCGCCGATGGTCGATGCGCAGAAGGCGCAGCCCATACGGCAGCCGACCTGAGACGACACACACACGGTATTTCCGTGACGGTATCTCATGAGAACGGTCTCGATGCAGTTGCCGTCTCCCAGTCTGAAAAGATATTTAACCGTTCCGTCTATTGCGGAAACAAGCTTCAGTTCGATTTCAGGCAGGCGGTATTCCGCCTTTTCCGAAATCGCCCGCGCCGTTTTCTTTGAGATGTTTGTCATCTCTTCGGGGGCTATTCCCCTGTGAAGCTGCGGAAAAATCTGGGAAACGCGGTATTTCGGTTCTCCGATTCCGGCGAGCAGCTCCGTGAGCTCGTCATAGCTCATTGACAGCAGCTCAGACTTTTTTTCGGCTGCCGATTCGTTTTTTGTCTCTTCCATCCTCACGTTTCCTCCTTTTCTCCGAGGTTCTCCGGGTTTCGTTATAGTATAATGCGAAGTCTGCGCTCCGCCGTCAGAGCGGACTCATTGTTATTTTCGCTCTATCGCGGCTATGAAGAAGCCGTCCGTTCCGCCGTCCGGTGTGAGCGTGAGCATTCCGTTTTCGGATTTTCTATCTCCTACGGTGAAATCCGAAGCCTCAAAATCCGGATGCTCCGCCAAAAATCTCTCCGTGACGCAGCCGTTCTCGGCCGGGATCAGCGTGCATGTCGAATAAACGAGCCTGCCGCCCTTTTTCAGCATTTTCGCCGATGCGGACAGTATCGCGTACTGCAGCTCGGGCAGTCCTGCGGAAACCTCCGGCAGCTTGTATCTGAGCTCGGGCTTCTTTGCGAGAACGCCGAAGCCGGAGCACGGCACGTCGCAGATTATCCTGTCGAATTTTCCCGCATATCCGGGAAAATCCTCCGAGGAATCCCTGCGCACGGTTTTTATTATCTTTATTCCGTTCCTCTTCGCTCCGTTTTCAATAAGCGGAAGCTTTGAGGAATGTATGTCGCAGGCGATGATTTCGCCCCTGTTTTTCATCTGCATTGCCGCCGAAAAGGCCTTCGAGCCCGGGCAGGAGCAGACGTCTATGACACGGTCGCCGGGCTGTGCGTCAAGCACCGCCCCGCAGATCTGAGAGGCCTCGTCCTGTACAAAGCACAGTCCCTCTCTTACCGCCGACGGCAGTCCGTGCCCCGATACAATCTTAAGTCCGTACGGCGAATCCTTTGTCGGTGCCGTTTCAAAGCCCTCCGCGCGAAGCTTTTCCGAAAGAGCCTCCCTGTCCGTTTTCAGTGTGTTTACTCTGAGGGTCGGACGCGGAGCCGAGAAGAACGCTGCCGCGATTTCCACGGCTCTGTCTTCTCCGAAAGCAGACGTAAGCCTTGCGGCCAGAGAAGGATTCAGCGAATAATTAACGGAAATGAAGCGGTTGAAGGCCGAATTGTAGGCTTTTCTTTCTTTTTTAGGGAGCCCGTCCCCCTCCGGCAGGACGGGCTTGTCCGGCCTTTTCGGGAGCTCGATTTCATCGGCCTTTCTCTGGTATGCCCTGAGGATCCCGTTGACAAAG
Organism: Clostridia bacterium; assembly: GCA_024404665.1. GTDB lineage: Bacteria > Bacillota > Clostridia > Oscillospirales > CAG-272 > CAG-390. Next base: position 2,296 of record JAKSPQ010000082.1, on the reverse strand, counting down.
CTCTTGGCCCCTGCGGGCGCAAGCTCCACCGTTTCGTATATAGCAGCGTGGACTGGGATTCTGTCCGCATATCTCAGCTGATATATTCCCATTCTCAGGATATCCAGCACGCGGGGATCTATCCTGTCCGTCTCCCTGTCGGACAACTGTCCGATTATATAATCGAGGGTGATTCTGCGCTCCGTAACTCCCGCGGTCAGCAGGGTAAGAAGCCCTCTGTCGGCATCGCTCAGAGGCGGATTGCTTTTTTTTATTGCCGAGTCCAGCAGCAGATTGAGATAACCGTTTTCGGAGTGTTCTCCGTCGGCGGGTCCGCTGAGCCTTCCGAGAATCGAAAGGGCTGTTTTCCTGGGTGATTCAGGCTGTGTTTTCATCGTCTTCTGTTCTGAACCAGAAGAATCAGTCTGAAGAACTGAACCACGGAGGCCGCCATGGCGGCAACATACGTCAGAGCGGCCGCAGACAGGACCTTCCTTGCTCCGGCAAGCTCCTCTTCTGTATAACGGCCGGATTCCCTCAGCACCTTAATGGCTCTGCCGGAGGCATTGAACTCGACGGGCAGAGTAACAAGCTGAAACAAAACCGCAAAGGCAAAGCTCGCAGCGGCAATCTCGATGAACAGACCGCCTGCATACGGAGCGACGTAGGAAACGAGCAATCCTATGAGGATAAGCGGAGTCGTGAGCTTGGACATAAACGAGCACACGGGGACAAGCGTGTTCCTGATCAGCAAGGGGAAAAAGCCCTCCGCGTGCTGAAGCGCGTGTCCCGCCTCATGGGCGGCAACTCCGGAGGCAGCAACGCTGTCGGAGCCGTATACCGGCTTTGAGAGGCTGATTATCATGGTTTTCGGATTGTAATTATCGGTAAGCTCACCGCCTGTCGGGACGACCATTATTCCGTTAAGGTTTCCGCTTCCCAGCACAAGCAGCGCGGCGCCGCGGCCCGTAATTGCGGCCGTGGTTGTCACCTTGCTGTATTTCGCAAAGGTGGATTTAACTTTTATCTGAGCGTACAGAGTAAACGCCAGTGAAATCAAAAATATAATATAAAAAGGCATATCGTTCAGTTTTATATGTCGTTTTTTCGCCGGCGGTTAAGAAAGCCTGTCTCCGACGGCAATTTTTCGTCCTCTTATGAAGTCCGCGGCGGCCATTTTTCCCTTTCCCTCGGGAAGGACCGTGAGGAATGAAATTCTGCCGCAGCCGTTTTCTCCGCAGGAAACGGTGATTTTTCCGTCAAGGGCTACCACGATTCCGGGCTGCTCGGGTTCACCGTCCTCCTCCGTTGCGGATTTCAGCACCTTAAGCAGACGGCCGTCAGGCGTATGGGTGAGTGCGAGAGGTACCGGAGAAAGACCTCTGATTCGGTTGTGAAGCGCGTTTGGAGCTTCAGAAAAATCGAGAAGACACTCGGATTTCTCGATCTTTTTCGCATAGGTGGGCTCGGAATCGATGCTGCTCTGCGGAATTCTATCGAGTCCGCCGTTCTTTATCGCCTCAACGGCATCGACGATCGCTTTCGCCCCGCATTCCGCCATTCTGTCGTGGATCACGCCGAAATCGTCGTCGGGGCCTATCGGGACCTCGCGCTTCAAGAGCATGTCTCCGGTGTCGAGGCCGTCGTCCATGTACATGACGGTGATGCCGGTCACGGTTTTGCCGTCGATGATGGCTCTCTGCATCGGAGCCGCTCCGCGGTATTCGGGCAGCAGCGAGCCGTGAATGTTTATGCAGCCGTATTCCGGATAGGCGATGACCCCGTGCGGCAGAATCTTGCCGTACGCGGCAACGACGATCATTTCGGGATTCAATTCGCTGAGCAGCGACGCAAACTCTTCTCCCTTCAGCGTGTCCGGCTGGTACACGGGAATTCCGTGTGAGAGAGCGCAGACCTTTACGGGAGGAGGCGTAAGCCTGTAGCCGCGTCCCTGAGGCTTGTCGGCCTGAGTCACGACGCCGATGATCTCCTCTCCCGCGGAGATGAGCGCTTCAAGCGGCAGCACCGCGAAATCCGGTGTGCCCATATATAAAATTCGCATGTTATTTGTGTTCTCTCTTGTACTTTCTGTAAGCCGCGGGGCTCATCTTCTTAGGAGGCTCGCTGTCCTCGGGCTCATCCATGTAAATCGCCTTGTCGGTATAGAGGATGCCGTCCAGATGATCGAGCTCGTGGCAGAAGGCGCGGGCAAGGAACTCGGTTCCCTTAACCGTGATCTCCTCGCCGTTTTCGTTGAGAGCCTTTACGGTTACGTTCATCGGGCGTTTTTTGCACTGGGTGTTCGTGGTCAGGAGAA
>JAKSPQ010000081.1 GCA_024404665.1 Clostridia bacterium | reverse complement strand
CGGAGCTGCTCTCCGGAGGCCTCGTGCTCGGCGCGGTCTTTATGGCAACCGACTGCTGCACGTCTCCCGTTACGTCAAAGGGCAGGCTTTATTACGGAATAGGCTGCGGACTTGTGACCGTGTTTATCAGATATTTCGGAGGATACAACGAGGGCGTTTCCTTTGCGATTCTCATTATGAATATGCTTGTGTTCTATTTCGATAAATTCACAAAACCCAGAATCTTCGGTACCGTTCGCAAGGCGGCAAAGGCGGGAGAGGGGGAGAAGAAATGAAGCATTATCTGAAACCCGTTATTTCACTGACGGTCATATGTCTCACGGTCGGTCTCCTGCTGTCCGTCGTGAACGTGCTTACCGCCGATAAGATTGCAGAAAACCTCAGCGCGGCGGAAAAAGCCGCGGTAGAGAAGGTGTTCGGAGCCGGCGTCGAATATTCAAGGACGGAGGGCGCTCCCGATACCGTTGATACCGTGTACAGAGTTACGTCGGACGGAGAGATGCGCGGCTATTGCGTAACCGTATCTCCCAACGGCTTCGGCGGGAACATAGATATGGTTGTCGGGGTCGCCTCCGACGGAAAAATCATCGGCGTGGCCATCACCGCGCTTTCGGAAACTCCCGGACTCGGAAGCCGTGTCAACGATGACGGCTACCTTTCGGGATATAATGGGCACTCGGGACAGCTTGCACTCGGTACGGATGTTCAAGCTATTTCCGGAGCCACAATAAGTTCAAGATCGGTCATGAGCGGTGTAAATACCGCGCTCGGGGCGCTCGCCTCGATGGGACTTGTCGGAGAGGAGAAGGCAAATGGCTAAGGATAACGCCGAAAAATACAGTTTCCGGGGACTCCTCGGACTGCTTAAAAAGGGAATTATTACAGACAATCCGACATTTGTTCAGCTCCTTGGAATGTGCCCGACTCTCGCGACCACAACGTCCGTCAAGAACGGCTTCGGCATGGGAATTGCCGCAACTGCTGTTCTTGTATGCTCGAATACGCTTATTTCGCTGCTCAGGAAATTCATTCCCAAGCAGGTCAGAATCGCAGCCTATATCGTTGTCATCTCCGGCTTCGTTACTGCGATCGAGATGCTTATGAAGGCCTACTTCTACGACCTTTACGGTGCTCTCGGACTCTTTATTCCGCTTATAGTCGTTAACTGCATAATACTTGCCAGAGCGGAGGCCTTCGCGTCCAAGAACAGAGTTCTTCCTTCCGCGGTCGACGGTCTCGCGTACGGACTCGGATTCACCTTTGCGCTGACGCTTATCGGTAGCGTGAGGGAGCTGCTCGGAGCAGGCACCTTCCTGGGTCACGAGGTGTTCGGAAGCTGGTACAGTCCCGCAATCATTTTCATACTTCCCGCAGGTGCCTTCTTCACTCTGAGCTTCATCATAGCGGGTGTTCAGAAGGTAAGAAATCATTTTTCGGACAAGCAGAGGCTTGACAGACTCTCGAACATCGAGGAGACATCCGATATCCCCGCATATTATGTCCGCAATGAAATCGCGGAGACCGACGGTGATTCCTCCGACGGAAGCACTGCCCCGGATAACAGACAGACCGAAAGGACCGCCGTCGAAAACACCGACGGAAACGGAAATGACAAAACCGAAGCCGAAGGAGGTAAGACGCTGTGAACTTTACCGCTTTATCTTTTACCGACGTACTGCTCCTCATGCTCGGCGCGGTGCTGACGGAAAACTTCATTTTCTCGAAGTTCTACGGCTGCTGCCCGTTCCTCGGAGTATCGGACAAGCCCGATAAGGCAATAGGCATGGGGATGGCGGTCACCTTCGTAATGACCGTATCCGGCGCCGTTACATGGGCTGTTTATTATCTTATTCTGCTTCCGCTGAAGCTCGAATACCTCAGAACTGTTGCGTTTATTCTGATCATAGCGGCTCTTGTACAGGTCATCGAGATGTTCTTGCGCAAGTTCGTTCCCGCTCTGTACAATTCTCTCGGAATATACCTTCCGCTTATTACGACAAACTGCGCGGTTCTCGGCGCGGCTCTCGTAAATATTCAGAAGGGCTACGGCTTTATTCCTTCCGTCTGCTACGGCTTTGCGGCCGGTCGCGGCTTCACTCTCGCCATCACGATCTTTGCGGGTGTCAGAGCCAAGCTTGAGTTTGCAGATCCTCCGAGAGCCTTTAAGGGCTTCCCCATGACGCTGCTCGCGGCGGGCCTTCTTGCGATGATATTCTCCGGTTTCTCCGGAATCAGCTTCTGAAAGGAGAATAAGCCGTATGAATGATTATATGAGTATTCTTATCGCCGCCGGAGTGTTTGCGGGTCTCGGCCTTCTGGCCGGGGCGCTGCTCGCCGCAGCCTCCAAAATATTCGAGGTCAAAAAAGACGAGCGCGAGGACCACATAGTAGCGGTGCTCCCCGGAGCCAACTGCGGAGGCTGCGGCAGAAGCGGCTGCGCCGCGCTTGCCGCCGACATTGTCGCCGGCAAGGCAGCGCCGTCCTCATGTACGGTAGGCGGAGCTGCGGTTGCGAAGCAGATAGGCGAAATCATGGGAGTTGAAACAGAAATCCCCATGCGAATGAGAGCGCAGGTAATGTGCTCCGGTACATCGGAGCTTGCCAAAAAGAAATACGTCTATGCGGGAGCCCGCGACTGCATCGCTGCCGAGAAGATGGGCGGAGGAGACAAGCTCTGCGCAAACGGCTGCATCGGCCTCGGAACCTGTGTGGCAACCTGCAAATTCGGAGCAATCAGCGTCATCGAAGGCGTTGCCGTCGTCGACTACAAAAAATGCGAGGGCTGCGGTGCCTGCACATATGCCTGCCCCAAGCATATTATCAAGCTTATACCCTATGACAGCACGCACTGGGTCGGATGTATGTCCGTCGAAAAGGGTGCGACTGTCAACAAGCAATGCGCCGTAGGCTGCATTGCCTGCAGAAAGTGCGAGAAAAACTGCCCCTCTGAGGCCATAAAGGTTGTGAACTCGCTGGCCTCAATTGATTACACCAAGTGCACCGGCTGCGGAAAATGTGTCGATAACTGTCCGAGGAAAATCATCTGGTCTTCTTCCCGTCAGAACGGAGAGCTGGTAATAGTCCGCCTGCCCGAAGAAAACCTTCAGTCACTTTCATAAGCTGGAAAAACTTCAGGAGAAATCATGAAAAACAAAATCAAAACAATAGCCGGCATTCTGGCGCTTATGACCTTTGCCGCATTATTTGCGGGCTGCAATAACGCCCGGAATCCGGCAGACACAACATTACCCGAAACAACTGCTGAGGAGACAGCTCCGCTTCCCGAAAGCGAGCCCTTTCGCATTTCTTCCGGCGGAAAGTCCGTAGTCACCGTAATCAGACCCGATGAGGCTGATGAAGAGATAATCAATCTTGCCGTAAAGGTCAGAAAGAAGCTCGAAGACAAGACGGGGCTCAAGATTGACATGGGAAGCGATTTTATGATTCCCGGAAAGCCCCACAATGCCGATACCTATGAAATACTCATAGGCAAAACCAATTACGACGAAACCGCGGCCGTTACCGCCGGAATGCGCTTCAACGACTATGCAGTCAGCATCGAGGGACACAAAATCGTAATAACCGGCATCTCCGATGCAACCGTCTCAAAAGCTGTAACGTGGTTCTGCACAACCGGACTCAATAAGCTTGCAAAGGACGAAAACGGCGACTATTCGCTGTCGTTCGATACATACAGATACGATGCCGGATATAAGGTCGAGAGCCTTGAAATCGCCGGAACCCCCATTACCGATTTCAGATTCGTATACGGCAAGTCATCCGGAAGAGTAAGTCAGGCAGCTGCGGAGGACATCGCTTCCGTACTGGCTCAGGCTACGGGATATCTCCTGAACGTTGTATCGGATAAGGAAGCACCGACGGGACACGAGATTCTCATCGGCGAGACCAACCGTCTTTCCGATATGAAGTCCGATAAATCCGGATATATGGTTTATCTTAACGAAGGCAACCTCGTGCTTGACGCACAGGGCCCTCTGTCCGCCGAAAAGGCAATCAGGGCATTATATTCCGAAAAGCTTGCCGCCGGCGGAAAGCTTAACATAGGAACGGATCTGAATATCTCCGGAAAATGGCTGTCCGACTCCGCCGAGCCGCTTGCGTCCGATGCCGACATCCGTGTAATGAGCTACAACATTCTCACCGAAAAATGGGGAGGCACGGATACATCTCCCAGAGCCGAAAGACTCGGAGCGATGCTGGACGCCTATTCTCCCGACATCGTAGGCATTCAGGAGGTCTGCTCCATCTGGGTTAAGTACATCCCGATTTACTGCGGGGATTACGCTCATGTCTGCCTTGTAAGACCTGACGGAGGTGAGAACTATTCCACCGTTCTCTATAAAAAGGACAAATACGAGCTTGTGGATTCGGGAGTAATCCCCTATTCCATGAGCGCAAACGTATACTGCCGCAATATGGGCTGGGCGGTTCTCAGGGATAAGGCTACCGGAAAGAACGTTGCCATTATCTCCACTCACTGGGATTTCAATGACGGAGAGATCAACCGCGACAATTACCGCAAGGTACAGGCGGAGGAGCTTTCGGCACAGGTTAAAAAGCTTCAGGATAAATATAACTGCCCCGTATTCACAACCGGAGACTACAACACGATTCAGTCCAGCGGTTCCATGAACTACTTCCGCTCAATCAACAATATGTGGTGCTGGAAGTTCGATTCGCTGAAAATGCTGAACAATTACGGCTCCGCATCGAATCTCGGAACCCTGCCGGGACAGGGCGGAAACGTAATCGATTATGTATTCGGAACCAAGGATACGACTCCGCTTCAGAGCTTTGTCGTAGTAAACTTCGATACCGCAAATATCTCAGACCATCAGCCCGTAATAACGGACGTCAAATTCAACTGAAATCCTTATGACTGTAATCAGCGTAAACTCACTGAGTCTGTCGTACGGTCCCAAAACGATACTTGACGGTGTCTCGTTTGCGCTTGATGCAGGAGACAGGGCGGGCATCGTCGGACCTAACGGCTGCGGAAAAACATCGCTTCTCAAGCTGATTCTCGGGGAGGAGCAGCCGGACTCGGGATCAGTGTATATCGCCAAGGACAGGACCGTCGGTGTCCTCGGACAGGCGGAGGCCTTTGAGGTTTCAAAGGACACGGGCATCACCGTGCTTGAACAGATGTATTCCGCATTTCCCGAGCTTATAGAAGCGGAAAAAAGGCTTGCGGAGCTTTCGGACTGGCTTATGAGACATCCCGAACTTTCCGAAACCGAGAAGCACAGCTCCATAACAAACGAATATTCCGTTCTCAGCGACAGGTTCAACCGCGACGGAGGACATTGGTTCAGAGGGCGCTGCAAGTCAGTCCTTGAAAAGATGGGCTTCAGCCCCGATGACATGCAGCTCCCCGTCACATCGCTCTCCGGAGGCCAGAGAACCCGTCTCGCGCTGTCTAAGCAGCTGTGCCGCGAGCCCGACATACTGATGCTTGACGAGCCTACGAACCACCTTGACATCGAGACCGTCGGCTGGCTTGAAAATTTCCTTGCGGGTTATCAGAAATGCGTGATAGCGGTATCGCACGACAGATATTTCCTTGACAGAGTAACAAACAAGACACTTGTCATTTCCCACAGACACGCAAAGCTCTATAACGGGAATTACACGGCGAGCGCGGCTCAGAGAAGGACCGACCGCGAGATTCAGGAAAGACACTATATCAACCAGCAGCGCGAAATAGCAAGGCAGGAGGCCTACATCGAGCAGCAGCGCAGGTGGAACCGGGAAAGAAACATCATCGCGGCGGAAAGCAGACAGAAGCTTCTCGATAAAATGGAAAAGATAGAAGCTCCGGAAAAAGACGAGAAGACCGTGAAGATGCGTTTTCTCAGCGGAATCCCGAGCGGAAACGATGTTATCGAAACCAGAAATCTGAGCTTTGCCTATCCCGGCGCCGCACCGCTGTTTCACGGACTTGACTTTAAAATAAGAAGAGGAGAGAGAGTTTTCATCACGGGCCCCAACGGGTGCGGAAAGTCGACTCTCATGAGACTTCTGCTTGAAAAGCTCAGGCCCACATCCGGCGTGATAGATTTCGGACACAATCTTGAAATAGGCTATTATGACCAGGAAAACCAGAACCTGAACCCCTCGTTCACGGTCCTTGAGGATCTGTGGAGCAAATATCCGGCCATGGCCGAAAAGGACGTCAGACGCGCACTCGGAACCTTTCTGTTCAGAGGCGACGACGTCTTCAAAGAGGTTTCTGTCCTCAGCGGCGGCGAACGCGCGCGGCTTACCCTTGCAAAGCTCATGCTTATGAGGGTGAACACTCTCCTTCTTGACGAGCCCACAAACCACCTCGACATAGGCTCGAGGGAAGCTCTCGAGGAGGCTCTCGGGGATTTTGACGGAACGCTTGTCTGCGTTTCCCACGACAGAAGCTTTATCAACGCCCTTGCCACGGTCATTCTCGGCTTCGGCAACGACGGAAAGCTTTACAGGCTTCCCGTATCGGAGAAGGGAAAAGGCTGGGACGAATGGGAGGCAAGCCGGAACAGCGGTATGTTTGCATCGGCTGCAGGACGCACGGACGTCAGAGTCTATGCGGATGACGCGGGAGATGATCAGCCGCTTTCACAGAAGGAAGCATGGCTGAAGCGCAAAAAGGACAACGCCGAGGCAAGAAAAAACTCGGCGAGAATAGAAAGACTTAAAAAGGAACAGCAAAAGCTCGAAAACGAAATCGACGAAATGAATTCGGAGCTTTTCGGAGATGCCGCGGGAGACTATCAGCGTGCGGCAGCCCTGACCGAAAGCATCGAGAAGGCGGAGGAAAGGCTTCTTGAAATTTATGAGGAGCTCGATTCCGTCGGAGAGGTGTGAAAACTTCGCCGAAGACACGGACGCTTCATGCTCATACAATTGATATTCAGAAAGGAAAAAGACAGACGGCGCAGCGGTTGGGCGCTTGTCGGCTGTCATCGGTGTAAATTATGAAAATCGGTGTATTGACTTCACTTAACGGTACGGTTGAGGAAAACATCAGAAAAGTTGCCGAGCTGGGACTTGACAACTGCCAGCTCAAATGCTGGAACAGCGCTTTCCTGACGGACGAAATGGCCGACAGAGCCGCTGCAGCTGCCCGCAAATACGGCGTTGAAATAACGGCATTCTGGTGCGGCTGGGACGGAATGTCCTACTGGAATTTCTACGAGGGTCCTTCGACTCTCGGTCTGGTTCCCACGGCTTACAGAGCCGAAAGACTTGCCATGCTCGTAAAGGGCGCTCAGGTGGCCAAGAGAATGGGAGTGACCGACGTAGTAACCCACGTCGGCTTCCTGCCCGAGAATCCCGCTACGACGGAATATCAGGAGCTGGTGTGCGCTCTCCGCTGGTACTGCAAAAAGCTTCTTGCCCAGGGACAGTATTTCCTGTTCGAGACAGGTCAGGAAACGCCCGTAACCTTGAAGAGAATGATTCAGGATATCGGCACCGGAAACGTAGGAATCAATCTCGATCCCGCGAATCTTCTCCTTTACGGAAAGGCCAACCCCGTGGATTCTCTTGACATTTTCGGCGAATACGTCAGAGGCATTCACGGAAAGGACGGAGAATACCCTACGGACGGCAGATATCTCGGCAAGGAAAAGCCGCTCGGAGAGGGAAGGGTAAACTATCCGCTGTTTATTGCAAGACTCAAGGAGCTCGGATATGACGGTGCCATCACCATCGAAAGAGAAATATCCGGTGAAAAGCAGATAGAGGATATACTCTCCGCAAAAGCAATTCTGGAGAAGCTTATATAAAAAATGGTTGATTATCTCGGAAAACTTTTCGTAAAGGATGCCGATAATGTCACTGACCGCGGCGTCAGACGCGCATGGGGAACACTTGTAAGCATCGTCGGCATTATTCTAAACATAGTTCTTTTCATCGGCAAATTTACGGTGGGCTTCCTTTTCGGCGCAATATCCATATCCGCCGATGCCGTAAACAACCTTTCGGACGCCGGAACACAGCTTATTTCGCTCTTCAGCTTCAAAATGGCAGCGAGGCCGGCTGACCGCAAGCACCCGTTCGGACATGCCAGAACCGAATATGTGGCATCGATGATAGTATCGGTCATCATATTCATCGTCGGCGTAACGCTTTTCAGAGATTCCGTCGAGAAGGTCATCGAAAACTTAAAGGGAAACGACGAAACCGTTTTTTCCTGGATATCCGTCGGAGTACTTGCGGTATCCATCCTTGCAAAATTCTGGCTCAGCTATTTCAATAAAAAGGTCGGCAAAAAAATCGGCTCCTCCGTAATGGAGGCGACTGCGACGGATTCGCTCTCCGATGCGTTTGCGACCTCTGCGGTTCTCGTAGCATTGCTGGTATTCAGATTTACGGGCTTCAACCCCGACGCATACTTAAGCGTTGCCGTCTCTGTCCTCATCATTGTCGCCGGCACCAAAATACTGCGCGAAATGATGGAGCTCCTGATCGGTGAGACGCCGGACCCCGAGTTCATAAAAGAAATCACGGACTTCGTAATGTCCTTTGACGGCATTCTCGGAGTGCACGATCTGCTTATTCACGGATACGGTCCGAACTGCTCCGTAATATCGCTTCACGCCGAGGTTGACGGTGCCGTCGACGTATTTGTAACTCACGATATCATCGACAATATCGAAAGCGAGATGTTCCGCAAATTCGGTGCACAGACGACAATACACCTTGACCCCATCGTTACTGACGATGCCGAGGTGACCGCTCTCAGGACTGCGGTTCTTGATAAAATGAAGGAAATAAACAGGGATCTCATGATTCACGATTTCAGATTCGTAAGAGGCACCAGCCATTCGAACCTGATTTTCGATATTGCCGCCCCGTTTGAGCTCAATCTCACGGACGATGAAATCATAAGAATCGCGCAGCAGAAGGTGACGGAGCTCGACGATTCCTATCTTATTGTAGTTAAGGTTGACAGGTGCTGAATATGAACTGTGAAACAAAGCCCGGAACACCGGCGGAAGAAACGACGGAAACAAAGACCGGAAGAATTTCGGACATTTCAGAGCTTGCCCTGACCCGCGGCAGAATCATGGGCGTAGATTTCGGCGACGTCAGAACCGGAATAGCCATGTCGGATATCTTCAGACAGCTGTCGTCCGGAATCTGCGTTATAAAGCCCGGAGGTATTGCAAAGGCGGTAACCGAAGCGGCCGGAATCGCACGGGAGCAGGGAGCTGCGGCGATAGTCGTCGGACTTCCGCGCAATATGGACGGCTCTGAGGGCCCGAGAGCCGAACGCTGCAGACTGTTTGCGGAAATGCTGAATTCCGAAACGGGAATTCCCGTTGCAATGTCGGACGAAAGACTGTCCACCGTTGCGGCATCCAGATTCCTAAATGCAACAGACACGCGCGGAAAGGCCCGTAAGAAGGTCATAGACGCTCTCTCCGCCGAACTGATATTACAGGGAGCCCTTGACCGTATGAGGCACACACAGGGCCTGTAGGGCGCTCTGAAGCGTTTCTGCAATCAAATACCTCGTTCTGACTCTTGGCATAAAGAGAGCTGAACGCGAAGAACGGTGAAAGACTCATGAATTATAAAAACGATGATAAGCTTATCTGGTATCCGAACGGTTCGGAGTGCCTTTTGAAAACCAGAGTGTTCGATGTTCTCTCGATCAATGAAACTGCGCCCGACGGCTCCCGCGGTGATTACGTTGCGGTGGAGGCTCCGGATTGGGTTCTCGTGATTCCGGAAATAAGCGACGGAAACGGTGATGATTTTGTCCTTGTCCGTCAGTGGAGACATGCTCTCGGAGCTCTTACGACGGAGTTCCCGGGAGGAGTGGCGGATTCCGGTGAAACGTACGAGGAGACTGCCGCAAGGGAGCTCGAGGAGGAAACCGGCTTCAGGGCGGGGAAGATTACTCTGCTCGGCGTATGCAATCCGAATCCCGCCTTGTTCTGCAACAGGGTTGCCTTCTGTCTAGCGGAGAACCTCGACAAGCCCGGAGCGCAGAAGCTTGACGATGACGAGTATGTCACCTGCTTCAGAATGAACAGGGATGATGTTATTTCGGGCTTCGGAAGCGGAGAGTTCGTGCACGCCCTCATTGGAACCGCTCCCGCGATGTATATGAGGAATAAAGCCGGGAACACATCGGCAAAAAAACAAAACCCATAAGACGAGTGACAAAAAAGAAAAAACGGCTGACTTGAGGATAGCGGAACCGGACAGGAATTCCGCGTGGCCCGCTGACGGCCGGAAAATACATTATGAATTTTTTTATCGGAGGTAAAAATGAAAAAGACCAAAACCGCGAGATTCGCTTCGGCGATAATCGCACTTCTCCTTGCGGCCGTTTTTGCGCTGGCGTCCTGCGCAACTCCGGAAGGCCCGAACGGCGAAACCACCGTTCCCTCGGTAGGTACTACCGGAAACGCCGTTACCGAATCCCAGGAAACCCTTTATGACGGACACAAGGCTCCCGCCACCGTCGATCTCGGAAAATACAATTTCCGTGTATACCTTTACAACAATTCTCTTTGGGTAAAGATGCATTATAACGAGACCGGTTC
>JAKSPQ010000080.1 GCA_024404665.1 Clostridia bacterium | reverse complement strand
ATTTTATCCACGCCGGAGGACGAGCCGTGATTGTGGGGAAGATTGAATTCTGCCATTTTTAATTTCCTTTTATTCGGGTATATCCGGAAAACCGTATTTCAGACCCTGAAAATTCCGGGTCGGGACGGCGGCCGCACGGAGGTTCGGTTCCGGCTGCGCATACGGCAATAGCTGCGGCGGAGTCCGGCGCACCGTGAATGAAGCCCGAGTTGTTTTTTCCTGTTAGTATTTTATCACATTTGTCACCATTAGTAAAGAAAAACGTTTGATTTAAACGATTATTTAATTGTTGATGAAGAAGAAAAAACAATCGGTGCGCTTTTTTTGCTGCAATTGCCTGCTTGCTAAAGCTAATGGCTGAAAAAATTTCAAAATAAGTGTTGACTTTTATAATAAACGGGTGTATAATATATTCAACGATTAAACAAATGCTTAATCGTTTGCGGCGCTCAAGGCCTACATGTCAATAAAACATGGGCGGAGACCGTCATGGTCCGTGAATTATAAGGGACTGCGACTGTTTGAATCCGGGTGTTATAAAGGCAGGCGACCGTCGGACTCCGGGCATTTTATGAATCCTTCGGATATAAAAAAATCGAATGAATTCGGCGGACGGAGCCGAGCCTTGAACTGCAATCTCATTTAAGCCTATGAGGTTTATTTTGATAGATTAATTATTTGAAAGAGGATAAAGCAATGAAGAAAACCTACAAAATCGAAGTCGACTGCGCCAACTGCGCAAATCTCATGGAGCTGGCAGCAAAGAAAACCGAAGGCGTAACCGATGCCTCCGTGAATTTCATGGCCCTCAAGATGACCGTCGAGATGGCTGACGACGCAAACGAAAAGGCGATTATGAAAAAGGTGCTGAAGGCCTGCCGCAAGGTTGAGCCAGACTGCGAAATCGAGTTCTGACAACACCATGAACAGAAAACAAAAGAAAAACCTTTGCAGAATTATTATAGCGCTTGTGCTGACCGTAGCCTTCAGCATTATACCGCTTAACGGAATACCGAGATTTGTCTGTTTCCTTGCGGCATATCTGGTCATAGGCTATGACATCCTTCTGAAAGCAATAAGAGGAATAGCGAACGGACGCGTTTTCGATGAAAATTTTCTGATGGCTGTGGCTACCGTAGGCGCCTTTGCTCTCGCGGTATATGACGGAAGCGGGGACTACACGGAGGCCGTTGCCGTCATGCTCTTCTATCAGACGGGTGAGCTTTTCCAGAGCTACGCCGTAGGAAAGAGCAGACGCAACATCGCTGCTCTTATGGATATTCGTCCCGATTACGCAAATGTCGAAAGGGACGGCAGGATTGAGCAGACAGATCCCGATAATGTAGCTGTCGGCGATGTCATCGTGATAAATCCCGGTGAAAAGGTTCCGATAGACGGAGTTGTCATTGATGGTTCTTCCTCGCTTGACACAAAGGCTCTGACGGGAGAAAGCGTACCGCGGGGAATCAGGCCCGGCGATGAGATTGTAAGCGGAAGCATTAATATGTCCGGTGTGCTTAAGGTCAGAACAACAAAGGCTTTCGGAGAATCAACCGTTTCAAAAATACTGGATCTCGTGGAGAACGCTTCCTCGAGAAAATCCAGATCGGAAAACTTCATATCAAAATTCGCCAGGATTTATACTCCGGCAGTCTGTGCTGCTGCGCTTGCGCTTGCGGTTCTGCCTCCTGTCGCACTGATGATTGCGGGACAGCCGGCTGCCTTTGCAACCTGGATTTACAGAGCCCTCTCGTTCTTAGTCATCAGCTGCCCCTGTGCGCTGGTCATCAGCATTCCGCTTTCGTTCTTTGCCGGAATAGGCGGAGCGAGCCATGAGGGAATTCTTATCAAGGGCTCAAACTATATGGAAACGCTCGCCGCAGCCGATACCGTAGTATTTGACAAAACAGGTACCCTGACTCGCGGAGTATTTGAGGTTACGGATATTGTGACCGCCGGAGACAGGGACAGAGAAGAGCTTTTGCGGCTTGCTGCGGCTGCCGAGTCCGCCTCGTCGCATCCGATTGCCCAGAGCATCAGGAATGCCTGCAGGAGGACCGTCGATACAAGGGCTGTATCGGAAATCACCGAAATAGCCGGAAAGGGCGTAACGGCCCTCGTAGACGGTGTGAGAGTGCTTTGCGGTAATGCGAAGCTCATGGACAGAAATCTCAGAGGCTTCATCGACTGTGACAGAGCGGGTACTGTCGTTCACGTTGCTGCCGACGGCAGCTATCTCGGCTACATTCTTATTTCCGATGAAATAAAGGATACGTCGTCGGAGGCCGTCAGGAAGCTTAAGAGCCTGGGTGTTAAAAAGACCGTGATGCTGACGGGAGACAGCCCCAAGGCAGCCGAAGCCGTTGCCGCGGAGCTCGGCATAGACGAATATCACGCATCGCTGCTTCCCGAAAACAAGGTCGAAAAGCTTGAGGAGCTGCTCTCGTCTTCCGGAAAAGGTAAGACCGCCTTCGTCGGCGACGGCATCAACGATGCCCCCGTTCTCTCGAGAGCGGACATCGGAATCGCCATGGGCGCAATAGGCAGCGATGCCGCCATAGAGGCTGCCGATGTGGTTCTCATGGACGATAATCCCGTAAAAATAGCCAAGGCCATAGGAATATCCCGCAAATGCATCAGAATTGTTTATGAAAACATATGGTTTGCAATAGGCATAAAGCTCCTGTGCCTTATTCTCGGTGCGCTCGGTATCGCCAACATGTGGCTGGCGATTTTTGCGGACGTCGGAGTAATGGTCATAGCCGTGCTGAATGCCGTAAGGGCGCTGAATACAAAGAAAATATAAAAATGACAAGTCCGCCGGCTGTGAACGGCGGACTTGCTGTCTTCAATATGTGCCCTCAGTGTCTCCGGTGGCTCCGGAAGTCGCTTCCTTGCGGCGCGAGACCGCAACTCTCTTCATGAGCTCATCATAATAGAGCTTCTCGTCAAAGGGAACCGTAACCTCCTTGCCGAGCCACGCCGAGAGGTGGATAGCATTGGAAATTGTCAGACCGTTGATTCCCTCGCGACCGTCGGCAACCAGAGGCTCTCCTCTGAGGATGGCTCCTCCGAAGGCTCTGAGCACTCCTACGTGCTGGAGGTGTTCACCGTCGGTTTCAACGGTTATGTCTTCGGATTTCGGACGGCCGAAGACCTTTGTGTTGATTCTGGAGAACTCATCGATGGGCATTTCGAGCTTTCTGAGCGTAAGAGCCTTCTTGTCGCAGATGAGGGTTCCGCCGTCGCAAACGATTTCGAAGCGGTTGGTTCCGGGAGCATCGCCGGTGGAGGTAATAAACGTGCCGGTTGCGCCGTTTGCGTACTCGCAGTAAACGGTTACGTCGTCTTCAACCTCAATATCGTGCCATTTTCCGAACTTCATGTGTGAGTGAATCGATACGGGCATGCCGCAGATCCACTGCCAGAGATCGAGCTGATGGGGGCACTGATTGAGAAGAACACCTCCGCCTTCACCGGACCAGGTTGCTCTCCAGTCACCGGAATCGTAATAGAACTGGGGTCTGTACCAGTCCGTGATAATCCAGTTGGTTCGTCTGATTTCTCCGAGCTCGCCGGATTTGATGATTTCGCGCATCTTGCGGTATACGCAGTTTGTGCGCTGGTTGAACATCATGCCGAAAACGAGGTCGGGATGCCTGTCGGCCTCCGCCATCATCTCTCTGACCTGGAGAGTATATACGCCGGCGGGCTTTTCGCACATTACATGAAGATTGTGCTTCATGGCGTCGATGGCCATGGAGGGGTGGAAGTAGTGCGGAATGCAGATGAGGACGGCATCGCAGAGCCCGGAAGAAATGAGCTCGCTGCCCTCCGCAAAGGTTGCGAAGGTGCCGTTCGATGTCTTTCCGCCTTCAGTGTATTCTTTATATTTGGCAAGGGCAAAGTCGAGCCTTTCCGGACGGCGGTCCGCAACGGCCGTTACTTCGAGATCCGGAACCTTTCCCTCCATTATTGACTGAAAATGTCCCGAACCCATGTTGCCGACGCCGATAATACCGACACGTACTTTTTCCATAATCGTTAATCCTTTCAGTTAATCCGCTGTGCGTTTTTCAGCTTCTTATCAGTCGCGTGCGCCGAGAGCGCGAAGATTGTCAAGGCTCTCCTTAAGGCAGTCAAAGGTGTTTTCGCCGTAGCAGTTGTCCTGCTCGACGAAGGCATATCTGACGCCGGCGTCCGCACATGCTTTGAGTATTTCGGGGTAATTCATGTTTCCTCTTCCGATGGGGGCCATTCTCACTGCCTGATCCTCGCCGCTGTATACCATGTCCTTGAAATGGACGCAGTCGAGTCTTCCGGCAAGGTGACGCAGCCACCATGCGGGATCGCCTCCGCCTGCGGTAACCCAATATGTGTCAAGGGTGATTCCCATCATGGCAGGGGAGAATTTACGGGCGATTTTGTCAATGACAACCTCGCCGTCGGACGTGCGGGAAAATTCCATATTATGGTTGTGGTACATGAATTTCAGGCCGGCTGCATGGATTTTCTCTATCGCGGGAGCAAGCTTTTCGAATGCATCGTCAAGTACGACGGGATCGCATCCGCTTTTCTTGAAATCCGGAACGGAGCCGAGTCCTACGTAATCCGCGCCGAAAATCTTATGCTCGGCGATTACGTTGTCGGTATCCTCCGTGATTCTTTTGAAGGAAATATGTGTTATCGGGGCTATAAGTCCGTATTTTTCGAGCTTTTCCTTCATCCATCCGGCTTCATATTCGCATATGCCGGAAAGCTGAACGGCCTTGTAACCCATATCCGCGCAGCGCTTCAGGGACTCATCGAGATGCTCGAGAGTGTCGCACTGTTTTCTTACGGTGTATAACTGTGCTCCGATTATCATGTTTATTCCTTTCGCGGCAGGGTACCGCAGAATTATTGGTTTACTATGAGCTTTCTCAGAGAATCGGCTGCGTAGTCAAAGGCTTCGCGGCCGCTTGCAAATACAAGAGAGCCTCCGCCGACATCCGGGCGTTTTCCGCCCTCGAGCTCGGAGAGCCCCTTGAAGACCTTGAGGTGAGGCTCAAGGGTAAGAACATCGATGCCGGCAGCTGAAAACTCCGACAGCAGATACGGAAGCTGTCCGGATCCCGTTCCGGGAGGCACGACGTGGCCGTCCGGTGTGGCGTCCTTGATATGGGCATACTTTATATATTTACCGAGAAGCTTCCAGGCCTCGGCGGTATCCTGGCCACACTGAATGAAGTTCGCGGGGTCGAATATGCCGCGGAGCTCCGGCAGAGCCTCGTGTAGCTCCGCGCATCTCGGGGCGATGTCTCCGTATATGCCTTTTTCATTTTCGTGGCACAGCTCGACTCCGGAGCCTTTTGCCCTCGAAAGCATGATTTCCAGCCTGCGTACGACCTCGTCGAGGTGACGGCGGTCACCTTCGGTGCCGAAAAAGGAGAAGAGGCGTATGTTTTTTGCGCCGCAGATGACGGCGGTATCGAGTACGCGGCAGAAGCGTGAGGTTTCCTCATCGGCGGGAGACGAAATGTCGACTTTGCCGATAGGGGAGCCTATGGACCAGACGGATATTCCGCCGGCGTCGAGGCGGCTCTTAACCTCCTTTGCTTTTTCGGGAGTGATAACGGATACGTTTTCTCCGTCTACTCCGCGGAGCTCGATAAGCTTCATATTGTTTGCGATGAGAGCGGAAATCTGTCCCGAGAGGGCTTTATCTGCTTCATCGGCAAACGCGCAAAGTCTGAAATCGTTCATGTTATTTTATAAGCTGTCTGATCCAGCGCTTTTCGGAGGAGGAAACCTTGCCGTCAACGGCGCAGATCATGAGACAGATGGTTACGAGCTCGTCCTTGAGATCCTCGGAGAGGGTTCCGAGAGCATCGATCATTTCATCCACGCCCTGCTTGAGCTCGCGGTTGCCGGATCTGTTTTTCTTTACATAGTCCTTGACGAGGGCGTAATCAGCAACATCGCCGAAGAAGGCCTTGATGAGCGGATAGGTGAGAATGTATTCTTCCTCGGTGATTTTGTTGTCTGACGCGATGGCGCCCATAACAAATGTCGCGAAGATGTCTATGCCGGACATTCCGTCGGCGGATATTTCCGAGAGAGCGGGGATTACCTTGGCGGATTTTTCCGCGAGGAGCTCTTTGGATGTCTCGCTGTCGAGGTCTTCGAACAGTTTGCAGAGACCGTTGAATTCTTTCATGTTAGGTCTCCTTTTTGATTTTTTATTGATAATACCCGGAAATTACCGTTTCAGGGCACGGCAGGCGCGGTTTTCCGATGTTCCGGAGAAAAGCCCGGCACAAAAGCCCATACAGTATTTTTATAGATATTATTATATAATATTATATCAGCCTTGATAAGAAAAATCAAGGGAAAAAGCGTTTTTTTCTCAATTCTTTGACCGTTCGTCGGAACACTCTCGGGTTTTGTGAGGATTGTGCCCGAAAAGCATCGGAATTTGAGGCCAGAGCTTCCGATAAACACGTGATGCCGATGAAAAAACAAAAAATGCATAAAAAAACGCCCGGCGTTTTTCAGCGGACGGCGGATGCTTTTCGCATGCGCTCCGAGCTGAAAAATGCCGGGCAGGCGATATATTTTATTTTTTGAACAGTCCGGAAATAGCGGAAACCTTTGAGGATATATTATCCACTCCGATTTTGGCTTTTACGGCATCGACGATTTTTGATACGATATCGTCCGTAATACCGGAGGGAAGAAGGCCCTTAACCGTGGAGGCGGGGCTTGATTTGAATTTTTCAAGCATGGATTTGTTTGCCGTGATTTTGGCAACGATTTCTTCTGCTTTGGTTTTGATTTCTGCTGCGGTCATAATGAGACTCCTTTTGAATATGCTCTCTCCGGGCACCCGTGTGCCCGGAGAATAATTCCCGGATTCCGGAGGTTGTCCGGAATCACGGTGAAAATCAGTCGAACGCTACATTTATGGATTCGATACCCTTCTTCCAGCTGGTCTTGGAGTTTGCCTTTACGGAAATCGACCAGGCGGTATTGTTGGTGATTGCCTGCTGGAATGTGGTGAAGGGAGTGTTGAGGGTCTTGGCAAAGATTCTGCCGAGATCGAAAACGACGCTGGAGCGGATGAGGTCATACATCTCGGAGGAGGTGGCATCGTCCGTGAAGCGGTACTTCATATTGATCTCATAAAGAGCGGGAGATACGTTTCTGTAGCTTTCGGAAGCGTAGAGTTCCATTACGTATGCGCTCATTGCTTCGTTGTTTACGTCGCAGGGAATGCAGTAGATGGAAATCGGGTTGCCGAGAAGCGTGTAGTACTTATCCTGGTCGGTATCGTACTTCGGGTTGGGAATGATACCGAAGGGCACTTCGTTGGTCTTGAAGGTTGTGCCATCTCTGCACCGGTCGTTCCACACCAGGGACTTCTGCGCGGAGAACCACTGGTGAACGGTGGAGTTGGATGTGAGCAGATATGCTCTGTCGTTCATGTGGAAGAATGCGCCGACCTTGGATACGATATCGCCGACCTTGTCGGAGAGGAATTCCTCGCTGATTACAAGCTCGTCGCTGGAGGGATCGATAACCTTAACGCCGGAGCCCTGAAGGAATACGTCGAGGTGGAGGGTGTAAGCATACTGGCCGTAGGTATCGCCGATGGAGGGAGAGCCGTTTCCGTCGCTGTCCTCATAAATACCGTTGCAGAGCTCGAACATCTTGTCGATGGTCCAGGTGCCTTTCTTTACGAGCTCGTACGGATCATCAAGATTGCGGTCGGTAACCATCTGTCTGTTGAAGAAGGTTACGTACATCATGTAAATGACGTTGGCGGAGATGTCTCCGGATGCGAAGAAGAGCTTGCCCTTGATTGTGGCGTCTTCGATAAGAGAATCGGGCCACCAGGGCTTCTTCCAGTCAAGATAGTCCATGGTCTTGAGGTCGGAAAGAAAGCCTTCGACGGCGAGCTTACCGGCGGTCATGGAATAGGTACCGATCATGTCAAAGTCCTTTTCACCGCCGTCGATGACGGCCTTGACCTTGTTGGTGAAGCCGTCGGTATTGTTGGCGTTGCCCTTTTCGCCGACGAAGTTGAGCTTAACGCCGGCTCTGTTTTCGATGGTTGTGTTTCTGGTGAAGATGGCGTCGTTGACCGCCTCACCGGACTGCTCCTCGGCGACGAATTCCTCATGCTCTCTGTCGGACCAGTAGAGAATGTTGAATTCCTTGTCTCCGAAGTTCATCGTGGGGAGAGAATCCTTGAGATAACCCTTGGAGTCGAATTCCGATGTTGTCTCGTCTGGGGCAACCGTTGTGTCGACTACTGCCGAAGGCGTGGTTTCATCCTGCTTTCCGCTGTCCGCACAGGAGGTGAACAGGGAGAGAGCAAAGATGCAGGCAAGAATAAGGCTTGCTGTCTTTTTCATTGTAAACCCTTTCGTAAAATATAAATAATTTTTTTATTTGGCTGAGTAAGAATCGATTTTGTCTATGAGCTTTCTTCCTGCCTCCGCCGCGTGGGCAAAGTACATATCCGGAGTCCAGTCGTCATAATATGAAGTCTTTTTCCTTAAGATTTCAAGCATGAGCGTGCCCTGATATCCGGAGAGGGAAATCTGCTCGGCGACATAATCGAAGTCCATCCGGGAGTCGCCCGGAATCATATGGTCGTCGGAATTGAAAACGCCCGAGTTGTCATGAATATGAAGAGCCGACAGCTTGTTCATGAAAAGAGGCATATAGTGTCTTCCGGGAGTGAAGCAGGATTCATGTCCGCAGTCCCAGCAGAAACGTGCTTTATCCGGGAAGGTTTCGAAGGCAAATGCGAGATTTGACAGCATACGCTGGTTTTCGTAGCAGATGGTTACGTCAAGCTTTGAAGCAAGCTCCATGAGCCTTACAAAGCGGTCGTGACCGGTTTCATTGACATAAGGAGGAGTAAGGCCGGAGGAAAGATGCACTACAAGGGCGGGAACCTCATAATGAGCGCATTTTTCGACGGAAACAAGAAGTCTGTCGAGCATGTTTTCGCCGGCTTCTCCGGGGGCCCAGATGTCGTTGATCTTGTTGAACGGAGCGTGATAATTATCAACTGTGATGCCGGCTTCCTTTGCGGCCTTCATTACCGCATCCAGATGCGGGTGTTCGGAGCCTGTGAACATAGCCTCAAAGCCGTTCTTTTTCATAAGGGAAACCTGTTCATCTATCGGGAGCGGTCCGTAGCAGCCGAAATTTACGCCGAGTTTACGTGGCATGGTATTAATATCCTCCGGATTAAAGAAATAATTGAATCAGAATCAGAAAACGAATCTCAGGGCATCCCTGAAAAGCTGTTTTTCGGCATCGCCGGCCCCTGCCATGGCGGAGGAGGGAAGGATGATGCCGCAGTAGGCCTCCATGGCTTCATCGGTCATGGGGATTCCGAGATCGCGGAGCGACGAGGGCATATGATATTTGTCGAGAACGGCCTTAAATTCAAGCGCGTCCGCAGTATCTCCGCGGGAATTGAAATATTTCTGCAGTATGACGCCGATGGCAACGATTTCTCCGTGCAAAAAGCCGCTGACTTCTCTCGGAAAAAGAGTACGCGAGGACTCGTAAATCTTATGAGCGAGAGCGCTCTGATTCTGGCCTCTTGACAGTCCGCTTATGGTGCCCGTAAGTCCTACGGTAAGATATACGATATCGTAAAGCGCTTTTCCGCATTTGCCGGTCTTCAGCTCCGCGGCAGCCTCGGGAAGCAGCTCAAACAGCCTGCGGTAGGTGTAGGTGCTGAGCACCGATGAAGAAAACGAGCCGATGTCTGTTTCATCCTCGCTTTTTCCCGTGAGTCTGTGAGTCGTTTCGGGAAGCTTGGCGACGGCATCGAGGACGCCCGAAACAAGCATTCTCTCGGGCTGGCCGGCCATTACGGCGGTATCGACTATTACGCCGGAAATCTCAAATGGCCAGTGTTTTGATTTGATATACCCGCAGTTGTCGTTGTACAGGACGCTCAACGGGGTGCATGCTGCGCAGGTTGCCGCAGTTGTTGGGATATTCAAAAGCGGAAGCTCCGCCGTCATTGCCACATATTTTGCGGCGTCCATTATGTTTCCGCCGCCTACACCGACAACCAGCGATGCTCCGTCAAGCGCGCCGGATTTCAGAATGGTATCGCAGGTATTGGGGTTGCAGAAGCCTCTGTATACATGAAATACGGGCTTAAATCCGCATTCCTCAAAGGCCGTGTCGAGAGCGGGACGCGTTTTTGATAAGGCGGTCTCTCCGCCCATTACGAATAGGCGGCTTTTTTCCGGGGGACACATAGGTGCGTCCTCTATATTGAGTCTTCTTGTGACGAGTCTCAGAGCTTCTGTTCCCGCAAGGCCGATCGCACCGTCCTCTTGAATATACCGTCCGCAGCCGGAGCGGAAAGAGCGATCTGCGAAATTAAGTTCGCGAATCATTGTTGCTTGTCTCCTTCTGGAATACAGGTGAAAAAAAGATATTGCTTAACTGAATATAATTAAATATTATTATATCATAAAAGCATTATTTTTGCAACCGAAAAATAAATGATTTTGCGGAGTTACTGTAGTGTTACAACCCCTGTGAGACTGGGCAGCCGCCTTTTCCCGGGCTGCGGTTCTCCGAAGGGGCATTTCTCAGGCGGTGTAACAGGAGACGTATTATAATAACTTGGCCATACTGAACCGAGTGCAGAGAAGTGGCTTCACGGACGAGGATTTGTTCAAGTGTGCAAATTCCAGGTTGGGAATCTACCGAAAAGTTGGTATGAGTGGATACAACTATCTCCTCAGTCCGACCATGCTCGGAAAACCCAATAAGAAAGAAGGCCGACCGGGATTGATCGACCCTCTCAGGTATTATCTTGAAGGTTTGCAGTAATATCTGCAGTTATGTAG
>JAKSPQ010000008.1 GCA_024404665.1 Clostridia bacterium | reverse complement strand
GCTACGTGGCGTTCGTCGACAAAGAGCAGCCAATCCTTCGGGAAATAGTCCAGCAGGCAGAAGGGCGTGGAGCCCGGAGCGCTGCCGGAGCTAACCCTCGAGTAATTCTCTACTCCTGAGCAGAATCCGATTTCGCGAAGCATCTCTAAATCATACGACGTTCTTTCGGTTATGCGCTGAGCCTCGATAAGCTTTCCCTCGGATCTGAAGTACTCCGCTCTTTCCTTCATTTCGCGTTCGATTTCGCGCAGGGCGTCCTCGCGCCTGTCGTCCGATACGGCATAGTGCGTAGCGGGATAGATCGCGGCGTAGGTTACTCTTCTGAGGACCTCTCCCGTCAGCACGTTTATCTCCGACACCCTGTCGATTTCGTCACCGAAGAATTCGACTCTCAGTGCCCGGTCTCCGGAGTTTGCGGGAATAACGTCCACGGTATCCCCTCTTACCCTGTATGTGTCTCTGACAAGCGACATATCGTTTCTGGTGTATGAAATGCCCGTCAGTCTTTTAATGAATTCGCTTCTGTCGATGTGCATTCCGGGTCTGACAGGTACAACGAGCCTGCAGTATTCCTCCGGGTCACCGAGGGAGTATATGCACGAAACGCTGGCAACGATGATGACGTCGCGCCTTTCAAACAAGGCCGATGTTGCCGAGTGACGCAGTCTGTCGACCTCGTCGTTTATCAGTGCGTCCTTTTCGATATACATATCCTTTCCGGGTATGTATGCTTCCGGTTGATAATAATCGTAGTATGATACGAAATATTCCACCGCATTTTCGGGAAAGAATTCCCGGAATTCGGAGCAGAGCTGGGCTGCAAGCGTTTTATTGTGAGCCAGGACCAGCGTCGGTCTGTTCACCGCCGCTATGACATTCGCCATTGTGAATGTTTTTCCGGAGCCTGTAACGCCGAGCAGCGTCTGCATATGCTCACCGGCATTGATACCCGCGACAAGATCGGCTATCGCTTTAGGCTGATCTCCGCAGGGCTTATAATCTGATACAAGTTTAAAATTTCCCATGTAGTGAAAGACTATAATAATTCCTTAAGATATAATAAGACGGATTCCGTCCGCCTCGAACAACAAGGTTTAAAAACTCTCGGGCGGACAGAAGTTCAATTATGTAATCTGCAGTGCCGTGTTATTCGGCGTTTTTCTGGGCGTGATATTGAATGTTTCTACCTGCCCGACTGTCTGATGCATCTTGCTTTAATATCTTTTTTTCCGTTATCCCAAACACGTCTGAAGGGTATGAACAGCAAAGCACCGATGAGAGCCCCCAGCGTATTCAGAATCAGATCGTCGATATCCGTATGCCTCGGAAGCAGCAGCTGATATATTTCGATGAAGAGCGAAAGGCCGAAGCCCGCAAGAGTCGCCGTAAAGACTCCGCACCGCTTACATGCCCTGAGAAGAAAAGCGAACGGTACGAACATTGCGATATTCCCTACGAGATTGATTGTTATATACGAAATTCGGTCCGAGCCGCTTTTATCGCCGATCACCCTGAATATCTTAAACGGCTTAAGAGATATATATTTTTTGTCAAGAATATGTCCGAACGCCATGCCGCCGAACGTTCCGTCTGACGTCAGTGTCTGCGACAGCACCGCCACGAGGGACATAAAAAACAGAAGCTGCAATATTTCATACTTCGCGTCGATTGCTTTTCCGGACTGTTTTTTTCTAACCGCTGCTAAAAACCACAGCCTTAACGGGACATATGCGGCAAGAAACACCAGAAACCAAGGGAGCATTTTGACGAGAAAAACCGCTATCTGACTCATTGGATGAACATAGCGTCGCCGTATGAGAAAAAGCGATATTTCTCTCTTACGGCCTCATTGTAAATACCGAGCATTTTTTCCCGTGTGTAGAGCGCAGACACAAGCATAAGAAGTGTGCTCTGAGGAAGATGGAAGTTTGTAATCAATGCATCTACGGCTTTGAATTTATAGCCGGGATAGATGAAAATACCGGTATCTCCGCTGACGGGACGGACGATTCCGTCGTCTCCGGCGGCGGATTCGAGAGTACGGCAGGAGGTTGTACCCACACAGACCGTGCGTCCTCCGGCAGCCCTGCGGCTGTTGATGATGTCGGCGGCCGCCTCGGTTACCTGTATATACTCCGTATGCATAATATGATCCGCGATGTCGTCTTCCTTGACGGGTCTGAAGGTTCCGAGTCCGACATGCAGCATAACAGGCACGACGGCAATTCCCTTGGCTTTGATTCTGTCAAGCAGCTCTCCGGTAAACTGAAGCCCGGCGGTAGGATCCGCGGCCGAGCCCTCTTCTCTCGCGTAAACCGTCTGATAGGTCGAATAGTCGTCCTGCTTTTCGGTGATATACGGAGGAAGCGGCATCGTCCCGATTTTCTCAAGAAGCTCATATACGGTAGAAAAGACGGATCGGTCGAATGAAATGTGAATGAGGCGGTTGCCTTCCTCGACTATATCCGTAACCTCGGCAACGGCAAGACCGTCCCCCAGCACGATGCGCATTCCGACCCTGGCGCGTTTTCCGGGCTTTACGAGTGTCTCCCAGACGCAGTCTCCTCTCTGTCTGAGCAGAAGAAGCTCCACGCCAGCCTCGTGGCGCCCCTCGGCATAACCGAACACTCTCGCCGGAATAACCTTTGAGTCGTTTATGACAAGCGTATCTCCCGGATTCAGATACTCGATGATATCCGAAAAGATTCTGTGCTCAACGGTATCCTTATCCCGGTTTATAACCATAAGACGCGCCGAATCGCGGGGTTCTGCGGGATGTTGAGCAATCAGCTCCTCGGGGAGCGCATAACTGAAGTCCGAGGTATGAAGCGACGTCTCGGGAAGCTGATTTCTTATTATTTCGGCTGTATTATCCATTGTATTTTTCATAGCAGTATTCATTTAATGTAACAGTTCCTTATTCAATAAAATATCATTATATTATATCATTTTTATGTCTTTTTTTCAATATTTTTTTCAATTTGTCTGCCGAATAATTGCAGAGTGTAAATTTTCAAAGTAACTTCTACAGTAGAAATTAAAAAAGAAAAAACAGAAAATTGTTGCGGCAAAACGCACTCTGAGAAATCCGAAAGGGTCTCGGAAATGGAAAACGAACGTGAATTTTCAAAGCAACTTTATCCGGGAAATTCTCACCGGAAGTCTCATGTATTAATAGAATAATCCGTGATTTACCCACAAGGGTTATCTCGCATTATTCTCTTTTTATATAAAAATTCAACAAAATGCCTCTTTTATATTTTTTCTAAGCCCTACGCATAATAATCGGATTTGTATTTTTTCATCTGTTTTAATAAAAATATAAAAATTATTTGTTGTATACTCTTGACATTTCGTTTTGTTTATAATATAATAACGATTGAAGAAAGCTTTCTTCAAATAAATTGTAAAGGAAAAGAAACGATGAAAATCAAGTCTGTCTTCTCAACATTTTTGATGTTTGCCATTTTATTGTCCTGCTTATTTGTTTCGCCTTTTTCAGTTGATGTTCAGGGGTCTGCCGGAACCATCCAATTGTTAAAGGGTGAATCCATTATGCTCTCGGCTTTTTCAAATTACGCCGGAGTGTTTTGGACTTCATCCGATTCTTCAACAGCCTCAGTTACCGATTATGGTCTTGTTACAGCGCATACCCAAGGAAATGTTACAATTACCGCCTGTATTCAGTCTGCCGGAAACACTCAATCACGCTCATGGTCATTAACAATCTCGAATACACCGATTTTTTCTCCGGGAACATATATCATTGAGGACAGTAGCAGAACATATGCCTTGTCTGTAGAAGGGCCTTCTTTTTCAAACGGAGCCGAAATCATCGCTTCTCCGCTTAACGGAGAAAATTATCAAAAATGGAATTTCATTCAAAGCAGCGACGGCTACTATCGTATATCGTCATTATACTCAGGGAGATGTGTTCGAGTTCTCAACGATTCCCCCTATTCCGACTCAAACATAATTCAATATCAAAGTAATGGTTCTGCGGGAATGAAATGGTCTTTTTTAAGAGCAGCCTCAGGAAATCACATTATTATCCCGCAATCCTCAGATTTTAGTTATGTTGTCATGGGAACAACAATCGGTTTCGGTGGTACAGATGTCAAAACAATTGCACCTTCTTCAGCATCTGAAGGGTCATGCGAATGGGTTATTTCAAGATGTTTACCTACGAATGGGGAGGAAACTGCTTTTGACCGATATTGGGGTGGTGAGAATTACAGCTTATTTAACTGTTTTCAGTATGTTTTAAACTGTCAATCAAGGCCTTGGAATCCTTCATCTCCTTTTGTCTTTATGCAGCCCGGAGATTATTCACACACATCGGTTGCAGGTTATAACACAAATCCGTCTCTTATAGTTAACGCAGTAGAAAGAGATGTTTCGTTTTTTGATACGGATTATGGTCCGGGGTACATATTCGAACCTATCGGAAGATATGACGAATGTCCCGAAGGAAGTATTAAGGTTGCTCTCGTTATCTCATCCGATGATTATCACTGGTACAAACAGGATTCTGACGGTTTGTGGTCTCACAAACAAGGACAGCTTCCCGTCAGCAGATATGACATATCCGGACATCTGATTATCGATCCTCAAACCGCCGAAAGAGGCGGCTATCAGACTTTCGTCGGGTATTTCGCACTGACGCCCTGGAATATTATTTACTCAGCTGAAGGAAGCATGTCTTCTCAGATAAGCGGAGAACTATATTACACCATGTTCGTTCTTCCTTCCGAGTCATATTGCGGAAGACCTGTATTCATCTACAAGCTGGAAGACGGGAGCAGGCTGAGGTGGGAAACAGACAGAGGCTGTTTCTATAGAGTGACCGAAGAAAAAGAAACCTTAATTTCAACTGCTGAAGGAAATGAAATACTCCACAGACTTTACGAAAAAGAAATGTTCGAAAAGTCGTTCGGAAAGACAAAATAATCTGTAAACATAAAATACTCTCTGTTAATGAAAGGAAAAACATCATGAAAAAAAAGTCAGTATTCAGATTCACATCAATGACACTTATCGCTGTTCTGCTCTGCCTTTCGATTTCACTTGTTTCGTGTTCCGATATTTCCAACCCGCCTTCAGACTCTTCTTCTGCTGCTCCGATACAGTCACCTGAAACAAGCCCCGTTACGGCAGTTAAGCCCGGTATGACCTTCGGGGAAGTAAAAGAAGCCCTGGGATACGGCGAAATCGCAACATCCGGAGTCTTCTTTGTAAGACAGGTAAATTACACTACCGATGACGGAAGTATCATGAAAGTAACATACACCTACACCGCCGATGATTACGCCGCTTTTATGAAAGAGATCGGAATTACTCTTTCGAACAACGAGCTGCTTCCGGAGGTATTCGAAGCCTTCACCGGTAATCCGGGAGTTCCGGCGACATCTGGAATCACAGAGGAGCAGCTTGCACGTATCAATGAGTGGGTTTCAGCAGACAAAGTTGCAAAGGTTGAACTGATACCTCAAAGCTGATTTACGAAGTATTACGTCAAAACGGTTCCGGGACTGTCTGAATGTTGCAATGACAGTCGGGTGGATTTTTTCAGGATAATCCGGAGGCCGTTAAAAAAACACATTGCCCGATGAAAAAAGCCATCAGGGCGTTAATATATCGGCCATTTCCGAAACGGGGAATGGGAAGAAAGCGCTGACTTTTTTCCCATTCCCTTTTGTCGTTCAAGCTTTTTGTTGACATTCTCCGCAAAAAGTAATATAATATATTAGTTAAAATATAATTATATGTTTTTTCCGTTCCGTCGTCGGTCACACTCCGAAAGGTTTGCAAAAACTGACGGTCAGGAAAAAAGAGAAAGGCGAAAAAATGGCTGACAACAAAAAAATGGTTGCCGAGATCACATCGATGGATCAGGACTTTGCTCAGTGGTACACAGACATAGTAAAAAAGGCAGAGCTCGTGGATTATTCCGGAGTCAAGGGTTGCATGATTATCCGTCCCTACGGATATGCCATCTGGGAAAACATCCAGCACATCCTCGATGCCGAATTCAAGAAGCTCGGTCACGAGAATGTATACATGCCCATGTTCATTCCCGAGTCTCTTCTGCAGAAGGAAAAGGATCACGTAGCGGGCTTCGCTCCCGAATGCGCCGTGGTCACCATCGGCGGACAGAACGTTCTCTCCGAGAGACTCATCGTCCGTCCCACATCCGAGACTCTTTTCTGCGATCATTACAAGAACATAATCCACTCCTACAGAGATCTTCCGAAGCTCTATAACCAGTGGTGCAACGTCGTTCGCTGGGAGAAAACCACCCGTCCCTTCCTCCGCACGTCCGAATTCCTCTGGCAGGAAGGCCACACCATGCACGAAACCGAGGAGGAAGCAAGAGAAGAGACCCTCAGAATGCTTAACTGCTATGCGGATTTCTATGAAAAGACCCTTGCGATTCCGGTAATAAAGGGCCGCAAGACCGAAAAGGAAAAGTTTGCCGGCGCAAAGGAAACCTACACCGTTGAGCCCATGATGCACAACGGCTTTGCTCTTCAGGGCGGAACCTCCCACTATTTCGGAGACGGCTTCTGCCGCGCCTTCGGCATCACATTCACCGCCAAGGACAACACCGTAAAGTATCCTCACCAGACCTCCTGGGGCGTATCCACGAGAATGATCGGCGCCATCATTATGTCTCACGGCGATGACAACGGCCTTGTTCTGCCTCCCGCCATCGCTCCCATCCAGGTGGTTATCATCCCCGTGGCTCAGCACAAGCCCGGCGTCATCGAGGCCGCCAAGGCCCTTGCCGACAAGCTCGGCGAGCGCTTCAGAGTAAAGCTCGACGACAGCGATCAGTCCTCCGGCTGGAAGTATTCCCAGTACGAGATGAAGGGCGTACCGCTCAGACTCGAGATAGGTCCCCGAGACATCGAAAACAACTCCTGCGTTCTCGTTTCCAGAGTCACAAGAGAAAAGCAGTTCGTCTCTCTTGACGGCATCACCGATTCCGTCGAAGCCGCTCTCGCAACGGTTCACGACGAGCTTTACAACCGCGCGAAGGAAAACCTTGCGAACAGAACCTCCGTTGCCTTAAGCTACGATGAGCTTCTGACAATCGCCGAGGAAAAGTCCGGCTTCATCAAAGCGATGTGGTGCGGAGATACCGAGTGCGAGGAAAAAATCAAAAACGATACGAACGGCGTAAAATCACGCTGCATTCCCTTTAACGAGGAGCACCTCTCCGACACCTGCGTGTGCTGCGGAAAGCCCGCAAAGCATATGGTTGTCTGGGGCAGACAGTACTGATTTCTACTCCGCAAAAAACGAACGACGGCAGAAAGGAGCGGACAGCACCAAATGAAGGCATTCAGAGAACCATTTTTTGACCGCCTAAAGCGATTTGACATTTGCCTGTTTATCTGCTCCGTTCTGCTGACGACGGTAAGCCTTCTCACTCTTTACGGCATAAAGGACGCGCCGCTTACATCCGGAATGCGCCTGTTTTACATGCAGCTCGGAGCGTCTCTCGTAGGACTCGTCGCGATGATACTCACATCCACTCTGGATTATGAGGAGGTTGTAAACAGGTTCTGGATTCCGGCCCTGATTTTCCAGCTGGCGCTTCTTTCCGTGACTCTGCTGTACGGGACGGCCGAGGGCGAAAACAAAAGCTGGCTTCACATTATCGGTGGCTTCAGCATTCAGCCCTCCGAATTCGTAAAGATCACTTTCATAATGACCTTCTCTAAGCATCTCGACTTAGTCAAGGACAAAATCAACCGTCCTCTGCCCCTCTTCGGGCTTCTTTGTCATGCCGGAGGAGTAATCGGTTTGATTCTTCTCTCCGGTGACCTCGGAGTTGCTTTGGTTTATCTCGGAATTACCGCATTAATGCTCTATTCCGCGGGACTTCACATTTTTTACTATCTCTTTGCGCTTATGGCCGGAATAATAGCCGTTCCATACCTCTGGCCGCATCTTAGAGAAGACCAGCAGAAACGAATCATATACGGCTTCAATCCCGAAGGCGATCCTCTCGGAAAGGGAATGCAGCCTCTTCTCGGAAGAAGCGCGATTTCAAACGGCGGCTTCTTCGGTCAAGGGCTCCGTGGCGGTGAGGTTTACAAAAAGCTTTTCGCATGCGAAAACGATTTTGCGTTTTCATCGGTTTGCGAAAAATTCGGAATAATCACGGGCATTGCCGTCATCGTACTCATTGCCGTGACTGTTATCAGAACAATAGCAATTGCCCGGACTTCGCGCAAGGATACGGGCTCATTTCTCTGCATCGGCGTTGCATCGACGATACTCGTACAGACCTCAATGAATGTCGGCATGTGTCTTGCAAGACTGCCCGTCATAGGCATTACTCTTCCGCTCATAAGCTACGGCGGCTCCTCGATGCTCTCAATGTTCATCCTGCTGGGCATGGTTCACAGCGTTAAGTCCCACAGGGTAAAATACTTCTTTGAACGCGATAAACGGTAAAAACATGGATAACGAAAACAACAAAAACACGGCCGAACAGGAAAACGGCGAACGCAGACATTTAAGCTCCGCGGAACGCCGGGCCTTATATGAAGAGCGTGCCAGGGCACGTTCCGGCAGGGTTTCGGATATAAGAAAAAAGAAAAAAATCATTCTGTCGGCTGCCGTCATCGTACTCACAATTGCGATTCTCGCCGTCAGCATAACCTGCATTGTACTAAACAAAAAGGTCTGGACTCCCAGAAAAACGTACAATTCGGCAATGGCGCTTTTTGAATCGGGCGAATATCTCAGGGCTTACGATATATTCTTATCCCTCGGCAGTTACGAAAACTGCCCCGCCATGTGCGAGGAGTGCATACTGAGGAACGCAAAGGAGCTGTCCGGAAAGGACGATGTCATCATCGGCAGCACGGCCTCAATGCCCTGGTTTTCACTTGCGAACGATTCGGCATCAGGCGTTGCCGAAGCCGACGGGTACATAAAATTCGATGCCGCGCGGTATAAAGGCGATTCCGCTATAGTGATTCCCGATGTTTTCAACGGAATCCTCGTCCGCGGAATATACGACAAATGCTTTTTCTGGTGCGATTTCGTCACATCCGTGGAGATTCCCGCGTCGGTTGAATACATAGGAGAGCGCGCCTTCTTCGCCTGTGCCGAACTGAAAGAGCTCACGGTACCGGATTCCGTAAAAAAAATAGGCGAAAACGCGTTCGCCTCATGTATAGTACTGGAAAAAATCAGGCTCGGAAAAGGAATTAAGGAAATTCCTCCGAGAGCCTTCAAGGACGCGGTATCCCTCACTGAGATCGTGATTCCCGAGGGGGTAACCGTTATCGGCGTAAGAGCCTTCAACGGCTGCGCGGAGCTTAAGGAAATCTCTCTTCCCTCCACTCTCGAAACCGTGTCGAATTATGCCTTTACCGGCTGTCAGAAGCTGAAAAAGATATCTTTTGCCGGAACCCGTGAAAAGCTGGCTTCGGCCTGCACGGCAGAGGACGCCGGCATAATTCTGAAATGCGCCGATATTTCATATCAGGGATAACCGTCTTTTTTCACCCATCACGTTTTAAGCAGAACGCGAAAGCCCCCGGGGCTTTCGCGTTCTGCTTTTTGTGCATTTAAAGCGGTTAAAATCTCTGACCGCTCACTGAGATGCGCAACTCTGAGAGGGAAGCTTTGCCCAATGCCGGTCTCAGTTTTTCTTTTCGCGCAAACGGCCTATGATATCTATCCTGATTATTCCGGCAACCATAAACGACAATTCCAGAATAAAGGTTATGATGAGTGAGATATTCGGAATTCCGGGAAGAATGTTATAGAAAATCCAGCAAAGAGGATTTAACACCATAAGAATTCTGTATACGAAAGGATTCTTCTGAAGAACCGCAGCGGCATACAGCATCGCGGCGACTCCCGGAAGTATATCAAGAGGGCCCCTGAAGGTCAGTGCGGTTATTCCGAGATATCCGATGATGAAAAGCGCCGTCGCCCAGAGCGGAACGGGTTTGTTCTTCCTGTCGCAGAAATACGAAACCACGGTCTGCGCAATCGCGACAAGGCAGACGCCGGTTCCGGAATAAGCGCCGAGCAGACAGTTGCTTGCCGCCGCAAACAGATTTGTGAAAATGCCGATGAGAAGTATCACGTTCATTTTCTTCTGCTGCGACGATATCAGCGCGTTGACGGTTGTCAGCACACCGAAAATCTGAGATATAATGTATGTAGGAGTTCCCATTTATTTCACCGTTAATTCCGTTCAGATTGACAGAACCGCAGCGGAGATAAGTCCCTCGCGACCGAGTCTTATGCACTCGCCGATAAACTCGACAGGCATAATATCGGAGTAATATGAAGAAGGCACAATAAAGCCCTCGCCCACTAGGGTCATGGCAAGCCTGTAGCTGTCGCCGTCAGGACCTTCCGATGTAAAGGGGACTGCTCCGAACGATCCGGGATAATCCTTTTTTCCGGATGCCGGAACAATTACTCCGCCGTCCCTCAAAAGGAATGAAACATCTGATTTGCTGAGTTCTTTGCCGGAAAAATCCACAACGGCGTCGCAGGAGCCTCTGAGAGCCTCTGAGAGCCTTTCGGATTCTCCGCCGTCACTTATTTCCGAGCGCCCTGTTCCTGCCCTCAGAGCCCTTTTCAGGCGGTCATCGACAAGTATGGCGTCTTCACCGAGCAGGCTTAAGAACTCTTTGGCGATAACAGCCTCGACGGAAGAGCCGGCGACGGCGGTTTTTCCGTTTCTGCCGGGCTCCGATGCCCTGGCTGCCGAAATCGCCGCTGCGATAACGGGGAGCATCGCCGCGTCCGAATCGGAAACCGGCAGATGCACCGGTATGCAGCTGCCATCGGGAATAACCGGTATATCCGCTCCGTCCTCAAGCATTGCCTTTACATCGTAAACAATGCCATAGGCTGCAAAATTACCGCGGTCCGAACCGTATTTTTCGGACGGCGGAACCAGAGGCGACAGAAATCTGTCGCCTTTTGTTATATATCTGACTTTACGGCCTACAGCCGTAACCGCGCCCACGCCTCCGGTTCCGGGAATGAACGGATAATCCTTTTCAGATCTTTCCGCTCCGATTCCGGCATCGGTGATTCCCGTGTATGCACAGCATCTTATTCTGACAAGCGCGCCGTACTCGCCTGGCTCCGGGACCGGAATGTCTCTTACGATGACCGCTTGTCCGGGAGCCGTGACGGCAACACCCTTCATCAAGCGTTCCATCGTGTTTCTCTCATTTTCCGTATACTTCGAATTCCGTAAATCTTGCCGCATAATAGCCGTTTATTTCACGGAAGCCCGTGCAGCCGTATGCCACATATCTTATATCGGTCATGGGGTCGAATTTTCCGGCAAGATAGCAGGGATAATCCGCGGCGGATGCCGCGGCGGTATCGCTGTCGATATAGTTTTCATATCCCGAGCCGTCTTTGACTCCGGAAAACAGTCCGGCCTTATCAAACGAGTCGACTACGGTCCAATGCTCTCCGTCGCCGGATACGAGGATATCGACGCCCGTATCAAGGACGGTTTTCTTGTAGCCCTGAATATATACGGCATATCCGTCAACCGTCTTAGGAGCTCCCAGATCGATTTTCACAACATAATAGTAACCGTGATCCGCCCCGCCGTTCGCATCGGCCAGATGAACCGCGGTGACGTCCCCGGGGAGCTTGCCTCCGAAGCTGTCGGAATTTCCGCCTGACGTCCAGGCGGCATTGGTTATGGACGAAGAGGCATTGTCGGCAATGTCACCGTCCGTAAGGAATACAGGCTTTGCAAAGGAAGCTTTTCCCGCGCTGAAGCAGAGTCCGTCCGCGCCGGCTGCGATATTAACCGAAGCGGAAGACAGTCTTTCGACAGGCTTATTCTCTTTCCTGCCGCATTTTTCGCAGGTATATTCGTGAAGTCCCGGAAGATATTCGGTAGCGGCTTTAATTACGGCGGTTTCCTTCATTACATGCTCGCATACCGTCGACGTATCCGCGGGTCTGTCAGAGGGAGCGGCGTCCCATCTTTCAAGGTAGCTGTCCATGAGCTGCTGGATGCCGTTCATATCGGCCTCAGACTCGAATACCTCGGCAAAATTAGATGTTCCCGAAGTATAGTAGCTTTTGGAATAAGCCGAATATGACACGCTTCCCGAGCCGTAATTAATCTTAGTCCTCATGTCGTAGGGCTGACCTACGGCGCTCTTGCCGGTAACGGCGGAGAAGCACATCTGAGCGGCGATATAGCCGGCAAGCGGATTCGGATGATGCGAGTCGCCTGAGCAGTTATTTACAAACGTATTCTTGGAGTAGCTCATGGTTCCTCCGGGAACCTTAACCTTTCCGGAGTAAATATCATAGCATACATGGCCCCAGTCGACTATGATAACGCCTTCATCCTTTAATTTTTGCAGGTTGTTAATAATGTTCGTATGGTTTTTCGTATATGTATAGGTATGAGCCATATATACGAAAACGGTATTCGGATTTTCAAAGCGCTTCATGACGTTTTTCACGTCGTTCACAAAGCCGCTGTTGTTGTCTCCCGATTCGGACATGAACACAACGTCGATCTTGTTTAAGTCTATTCCCTTTAACAGGTCTCCGCCCACGCCGACATCGCAGCCCGAGGTTTTGCAGCCCGATGCGGAAAAATCATATAGATGATGGCTGCCGTAGGTGCAGTCGATTACGGTGGTGTTCATTCCGTTCGCGGTGCATATGTTTTTAAACCAGCCGGAATCGGTGCCGCGATAACCGCCCTTGGTAACCGCTCCGCCGTAATAAATCATGGAGTTTCCTATGAACATGACGTTTTTTCCGTCAAGGCTCGCCTTAACGTCTCCGCCCTGCTCCGGCGCGTAAGAGCTTTCGTCAGAGACGGCGGACGTGCCGGCATCGCTGCTGATTTCGGGAGCCTCCGTTCCCTTCTCCGGGACCGTATCGCTCAATGTCGCCGATGTATCCGCGTCGGCAGACGTCGCAGCTTCGTTCTGTCCTCCCGTGCATGCGGCAGCACCCGCCGACAGCACAAGGCAGAGGATCAGCGCCGATGCGTTCTTCAGTATATTCAAAGTATTACGCTTCATTCTCATTCTCCATTTCCGGTGAACCGGAGACATCATTTTTTAATCCCGGGTTTCTTTCCGAGCTTTTTTGCAGTATTCTTCTTCATTACCGAAAAGCCGATGGAACCGATGCATTTGCCCTGTTCGAAATACTCTCCGTGAAGATATGAAATCAGTCCGGCTTTTCTGAGATCCAGCTTTCCGCTGCCGTCGAGATAGCCGTCGTCGGTTCTGACCGCCGTAATCTCCGCGATGAAGGCAGAATGTGTTCCCATGTCGATTTTCTGTGTCACGCGGCATTCCAGAGAAAGCGGTGAATCTTCGAGCGAAGGAACCGGAACCGACGAGCCCTCAGTAAGCTTCAGGTCCATCTTTTCTATTTTATCCGTATTCTTTCCGCTTTTGACGCCGCAGTAATCCGCAGCCTTAACCATCTGAGCCGTTGGAAAGTTGATTACAAAGACTCCCGTCCGCTCTATCATTCCGTACGAATGACGTTCGGGTCTTACCGATATATAGGTCATCGGAGGATGAGTCGACATTATTCCCGTCCAGCCTATGGTCAGAACGTTGGTTTTTCCGTCCTCGTGACATGTAACGAGCGCCGGGGAGTGCGGGCCGAAGATGGCGCTTCCCTTCCAGAAAACATTGCTCATACTTTACTCCTCCGCATCGGCCCCGTCCGTTTCGGAAGCAACGATGCCGGCGGCCGCCTTTTTCCTTTTTTCGTGCTGACGCTGCATTATCCACCAGATGATCAGCGCAATCTGTACGGGGATTCCCGTAAGGAAAAGAAGATACATCTTAATTCCCGCGGAAACCTTGATTATGTAGAAAGCAAACGCAATCGCGGACCACACGAGGAACGAAATTATTATCTGGTTCATGCTGAGCTTTCCCCAGATACTGTTAAATACGAGAAGTACTATGCAGGATACCGGAACGGCACCGTCGAAAATCAGAAGGAGAACGTCGGTCGGCACTCCGCAGAGCCTGCATATCACATATGCGGTCACCGCCGCAAACCACACTCCTACTATGGAGAGCAGTGTTATTTCGAGAGTCAGGGCCGAAAAGCCTCGTCTTTTTTCTTTTCTTACGGTTCCGGGACCGTCGAGCATCGTTATTTCTTCAAGGCTGTCGGAAGTGTCTGAATCATCTTCTTTTCCGTTCTCCTCCGTTCCGTCAGCCGATTCATTTCTGAATAAGCGAAGCGCGGTTTCAGGGGAATCAAGGCACAGCGAATCCACAGTCACTCCGAAAAGATCGGCAATCTGCTTGATAACCGCGATATCCGGAAGAGATTCGCCTCTTTCCCATTTTGATACCGCCTTGTCGGAATAATTCAGTTTTTCCGCCAGCTCCGCCTGAGTCATACCGGAAGCTGTTCTGAGGGCCGCTATAGCGGCAGTAATATTTCTGGTTATAGTCTCTCTGTCCTGCATCACAGTTTCTCTTTTGTTTTATCGTACGTATCCCGGGGTCTGCACAGTCAAAGTGACACTGCGGGAACGTCAGTTGTTCTGTAATTTTTTGAGCTCGGAATCCGACAGTGCGGTTCCGTTGTAGCCGATTCGCTTAAAATCTCCGATATTGTGCCTGATAATCCAGTCGATGTATGCAGCAACCATCTTTCCGGTAAGCCTGTATCCGCAGGGATTCAGATGGCCGAGAAGGTAAAACTTCTCCTTGAAGGCATTGTCGTATACCGGAGCATATCTGAAGAAATCGATCACGTAGCTGTTTGTGTAATGGTCCGCAAAATCGTGAAGGAGCTTGGCGTGAGCGGCCTTGTTAACGTCGCTGCTCTCGTTGCCGGAGCGCGGCATCGTCATGAAGAAGAACTTGGCGTCGGGCGCAATTTCCTTATACTTTGCAACGATTCTTCCGTACCAGCCGGCAAATGTGTCGGGATTCTTTCCGGGATCGTCGTCATTTACGTCGTCGATGGTGCCGAGAGGCCATTTATGGTTCAGGTCATTTACGCCGAGTGCGATGATGTAAGCCTGGGAAGCATATTCCGGATTGAAGAAATCCTTCGATTCGGCAAAGGTTTCCATGTACTGCTTGGCCGTCATGCCGCCCTTTGAAAAGTTGTAGCATTTGAAGCCGCAGGTTCTGGCCATGAACTGGCCCCATGAATACTCAAAAAAGTCGTTGTAATGCTTCTTTCCGTCCGGAGTGAGCGTTTCGAACTCTCCGGATGACAGCGAATCGCCAATGCATGCAACGGTTCTGAATATTGCCGTAAAGCCTCCGTCCTCGGGAATGTTATCCAGAGGCTGCTCGTCAGGATCAAAATACTTTTCGATATTCATTTTTTACTCCTTGTTAATGCACCGTGAAGTTTCCGGAATATGCTTTCCGCTGAAGTACGTTAAAAGCGGCAGAAGTCCACGGTGTTTTTATAAGCTGAATCATATAAGCCGCATCGCGCGGTCGAGGGGCGACAGGGCTATCGGAAAGCGCGCCGCTCACGAAACGAAACGCAAGCGTACAATCCCCGCAAACACAGTACGGCTAAAGTTCAGGCAGGAACAGCGGCCTGAACCTGAAAAATCAGAGCGAAAAAGGCAGGTATGCCGCTGCTCCGGCAAAAATCAGAGCGGGAAGAAGATTGGCGACTCTTACCTTTTTTCCCCATACGAGATTTATTCCGACACAGAAAATCAGAACGTTTCCGACAGCGGAAATATAAGCTATGGACAGGGGATTCATAGATGTTTTAATCAGTGCGGCCGCGACCGTAACCGTGCCCTGAAGCACAAAAACCGGGATTGCCGAAAACACGCAGCCCTTGCCCATGGATCCGGTAAGAACGATGATGATGATAAGGTCGAGTATGCCCTTTGTCGCAAGGATCGTCCAGTCTCCCTCGATGCCGTCCTTTATGGATCCTACTATGGCCATCGCACCGATGCACACGGTAAACGATGCCGTAAGGAAGCCGTCAACGAATTTTGCGTCTCCGGGTTTCCGGGTTTTTTCTTCAGCCATTCCCCGGACCGCCCAAAGGCCCTTTCCAAGTCCATGGTTTCGCCGATGAGGCCTCCGAGCGCTATGCACACTACGAGCAGCATCTCGTGCGACGTGGTTATCCTGCCCTCCGAGAACGAAAGCATCTCCTTCATTGCTCCGGCGATGCTGATGAAAAGCACGCTTACTCCGCAGGCCTTGGTAAGCGTATCCTGATGGCGCTCCTTTAAGAGCTTGCCGAAAAAGTGTCCGAAAATACCGCCGGCAACAATTAGTCCGGTGTTTATGAGTGTACCGAGTCCGATCATCCGCATAGGACTCCTTCCGTTATTTTTAATTTCAAAAAAGGCACCCGATCCCGAAGGACAGGTGCCTTTTCTTGGCGGAGATGGAGAGATTTGAACTCTCGCGCGGCTATAAACCGCCTACACCCTTAGCAGGGGCGCCTCTTCGGCCTCTTGAGTACATCTCCAAGGGTGGTACTCTTGTGGGCGCCGTTTGCAAAACCCACAATGTATATTATACCAAAGCCGGCCCGATTTGTCAAGAAAAATTTCTCTTTTTTATGTCGGGCCGGCAATAATGTTTGAAAAAGGGCCTGAATTACTTCTTTTCGGTTCCGAAATCAATCTTCATATCGGAATCGTTCTCTGCCTTATGGCGTTCAAGAAGGTTATGAATCTTCTTAACGGGATCGATGATTACGCTGGTGGACTCGTCGCGGTTAAGTGTATCGATGATATAAGACACGTATTTGCACATATCTACGTTTGAATACCACGGATGATTTTTCACGTCGGGATCCGTATATACGAGGTTTGTGGTGAATACCTTTGTAAGCCAGCCGTTCGCATATGCTTCGTCGAACTTCTCAAAGCCGCTCGTAAAGAGTCCGAAGGTGGCAAAGGCAAAGATGCGTCTTGCTCCTCTGGCCTTGATCTGCTTGGCAACATCGATCATGGACTCACCCGAGGAAATCATATCGTCGATGATGATGACATCCTTGTCGGTGAGGTCGCTGCCGAGATACTCGTGAGCTACGATGGGGTTGCGTCCGCCCACGATCTTGGAATAATCGCGGCGCTTGTAGAACATGCCGACGTCGATGCCGAGAACGGAGGAGAAGAACATGCATCTTCCCATGGCGCCTTCATCGGGAGAAATGATGACGAGGCGTTCCTTGTCAAAGGAAATG
The DNA here is from genome assembly GCA_024404665.1 of Clostridia bacterium. Lineage (GTDB taxonomy): Bacteria > Bacillota > Clostridia > Oscillospirales > CAG-272 > CAG-390. The sequence goes on along the minus strand of JAKSPQ010000008.1, from coordinate 11,232 downwards.
TCGGGGACATCGCGGACAAGAGCCTTGACCATTTGATAGGTGGGACGGTAATTGTCGAAATCGCAAAGGGGAATGGCGCTCTCGACACGGTCGTCGTGAGCATCAAAGGTGATAATATTCTTTACTCCGTAGAATTCGAGCTCCTTGAGCATCATGGCACAGTCGAGCGATTCTCTGCCTGTTCTTCTGTGCTGGCGTCCCTCGTAAAGCATGGGCATAATTACGGAAATTCTTCTGGATCTGCCGTTTACGGCGCCGATGATTCTCTTGAGATCCGCAAAATGCTCGTCCGGAGACATGGGAACTTCCTTGCCGCGGAGCTTGTAGGTCTTTGCGTAATTGAAAATGTCGCAGATAATAAATAAATCAATGCCTCTGACCGATTCGGCTATAATTCCTTTTGCTTCTCCGCTGCCGAATCTGGGACATTCAACCGGGATAATAAAGCTGTTCTCGGTTCTTCTCCACTTTTTCAGCCATTCATTTACGGGTTCGGCAAAAGCCTCACAGCCCGGCATTGCAATAATTCCCAATCTACCGAAAAAATTGTCGTTCATTTCTGTTCCACCTTATAACTGTTTTATTCAATTCATATTTGTCGGTCTACTCAAACAAATACAGTATATTATACCACAAAAACATACGGTTTGGCAAGAGAAAACATCAGTATTTGTTTTTTTACGGTGCCGAACCGGAAAAAGCACGGAGAAAACCGGCTCAAATAAGACCTATGGTCCTGAGTATCAGCGAGCCCAAGAACAGCGTAAAAATGCACACTATGGTGGTCAGAAGCAATATCTGCCCTGCAAGCTCGTAATCACTCTTCATGTTTTTGGCCATGATATAGCTGCTGACCGCCGTGGGAGTGCCGAAAACCACGAGTCCTACGGCAAGCTCCGGGCCTCTGAAGCCCAGAAGGTAAAGAACACTGAGGCCTATAAGCGGCTGGACCGCGGTTTTCACCGCAGTGACAAAGGAGGCAAGTCCGATGTTTCCGGCCAGAGACTTAAATGAGAAGCCCGCGCCGAGGCTGATCAAGGCAAGTCCCGTAGTGCAGCCGGAGAGATATCCCATAGACGTTCTCACGATTCCCGGGATGGCAATTCTGAAGAAGGTAAACGGGAAGCCGAGAACCACCGCGATGATGAGCGGGTTTTTCAGAGTTTCGAGAGCCGCGCGTCCGAAATCCTTAAGTCCGAAGCGGGAGTTCTTCTCCTCTCCCTCAGTCGGCATGAATATCGCAAGTATTCCAACCGAAAAGACGTTGTACATAAGAACCACAAACGGCATGACAACGGCATATGCGACCTTGGCGGCAGACTGGACGGGGCCTGCGGGGAACATATTCTCCACCAGCACGGCTCCGAGAATTGCAACGTTCGACCTGAACATTCCCTGGACTGTTGCCCCGAGCTTTCGCTTATCCTTGATGAATATCGGCATTACAAGGCAATATATAACCGTCAGAGCTATCAGTATTCCTACTATCGCCAGCATAAGCTTCAGATATCCGGCGCTTTCCGAAAAATCCGCCTCCGCCACCTGAAGGAAAATCATACAGGGCAGAGCGACCTTGAATACAAACTTGTCGGCTCCGGAGTAAAATGCATCCGAAAACAGTTTCAGCTTTCCGAGAAGCATTCCGACCGCTGTCAGAATGACTATCGGAAGAACGGTATTTAAACTGAGTATCAGATTGTTCAGCATGACACAAAATCAGTCCTTTCGTTAAATATCCGTCGGATTCCCGAGAAGTCGGTTTGTTTATTTCCCCAATAGCGTGAGGAAGCGTCCGTATGCATCGTCATAAAGCGATCTACGGCCGTCCGGAATGTAGGTTTGGGTATCAAACGAGCGAAGGACAAGCTCTCGAGCTTCGTCGATGCCGGAAAGGTCACCCTCGGCTATCAGCTGCATCAGAATGTTGCCTGCCGCGGTTGCCTCGGAGGGCCCCGCAACAACGGGAAGGCCGATTACATCGGCGGTAAGTCTGTTGAGCATGCGGTCCTTCGAGCCTCCGCCGACGATGTTTACGGCAGACGGACATATCCCCGTCTGTTTTACAAGAGATTCAAGCGTTCTTCTGTAACAGAGCGCCAGGGAATCGAAAATGATTCTTACGGTCTCTCCGGGAGTTTCGGGCGGCTTCTGACCGGTTCTTACACAGAATGCGGCTATTCTTCCGGGGATGTCTCCGGGAACGCCGAATTCGGGCGAATCCGGGTCTATTATCGAGCCGAACGGCACGGAAGCCTCAGCCGCAGCAGACAGACCGTCAAAGGATAGCTGCTTTCCTTCCCTCTCCCATTGACGTTTCGACTCCTGAAGGAGCCAGAGGCCCATAATGTTCTTAAGAAATCTTACGGTTCCGCCGGCGCCGCCCTCGTTAGTCCAGTTGAGCTTCAGGCTCTCTCCGTCAATACGAGGAGCCGTGAGCTCCGTTCCCATGAGCGACCATGTTCCGGAGCTTATGTATACAAAGCCTCCGGGGCCGGCAAGAGACGGAACCGAAAGCACGGCGCTCGCGGTATCGTGCGAAGCTACGTTGTATACGCTCATTCCTCCGCCGTATTCCGGCAGGAGCTCTCCGAGTCTGTGTCCGGGCGTTACGAGAGGCGCAAACAGTCCACGGGAAACACCCGCGGCCTTCAGCACCTCATCCGACAGATCCCTGTCCGACGCGTCGAGAAGTGCTCCGGTAGATGCGATTGTATACTCGCAGGCAGTCTCGCCCGTAAGATAATAACCGAACAAATCGGGCATGAAGAGCAGCGTATCCGCTTTGTCGAGAAGTCCGGGACGGTCTCTCCTGTCTGCGGCAAGCTGGAAAACGGTGTTGAAATTCATTGTCTGAATTCCGGTAATTCCGTAAAGATGTCCGACATCCATTTTTTCCGAGAAATAATCCGTTATGTTCACGGTTCTCTTGTCACGGTAGTGAACCGGAGAGGCAAGAAGCACGCCGTCAGCATCGAGAAGGCCGTAATCAACGCCCCAGGTATCTATTCCGAGAGCCGTCGCACCCGCTGCACGGCCCTTTACGGCCGCATCGGCGACGTTTCGTCTGAGCGTTTCTATGTCCCAGCAAAGCATGCCGTTTTCCGTAACCGGAGTATTTACGAATCTGTGTATCTCGCGCAGGGACAGCCTTTCGCCGTCAAAGCTGCCGATAATTCCCCTGCCGCTTGAAGCGCCGAGGTCTATGCCAAGCACATTTTTGCTTTTTTTCATTACGAAACCTCCGTAATCCGGATAAACCAGTATGATGTTATCTGAGCTCGACTACGGTGACTCCGCCGTCGCCCTCTCCGTACTGACCTATTCTGTAGTTCTTGACTCTCGAATCCCGTTTCAGGTAAGCCCAGACCGCGTTTCTGAGCGCTCCGGTACCCTTTCCGTGAATCAGTCTTACGCTCAGCAGCGACGCCAGAATCGCGCTGTCGAGATATCTGTCGATTTCTATGACAGCCTCGTCCCCGGTCATTCCGCGCAGATCGATTTCGGGCGAACAGACTCTGCTCACGGGCTTTGATGTATATTCCCTGACAGTCTTTCTGCCGCCGGAGGCATCGGTGACCGTTATCACGTCCTCCGCAAGCTTGAGATTTGAAATATTCGTCTTTGTCCTCAGAACGCCGGCCATAACCGTTACCGCTCCCTTTTTGTCGGGATCGTTCATAAGGACTCCGTTCTGCTTTAAGTCCTTTAACCAGACTCTGTCGCCTTTTTTCAAAGGTCTCGGGAGCACGTAATCTGGATCCTCGTCAGTCTCGGGAGGACTGAACACAGGTTCGTTCTTTTTGAGATGCTCCCTGACCGCGCGTCTCGCCGCCTCAAGCTCGGCTGCCGCCTTTTCCGTATCCTTTGCTTTTTTTGCCTTTTCGAGCTGCGAGAAGACGAATTCGCTGGAGATTCTGGCGCCCTCGACCATCGTTCTGGCCTTTTCTCTGGCACTCTGCTCGGTTCTGTCGGCATCGGCGAGCCTGCGTCTGGCTTCGTTTTCGGCCCTTTCCCTTACGGTCTTTGCCTCGGACAGCAGCTTTTCCGCCTCTTCTCTGCTCTTTTCGGCATTTATCCTGTCTTTTTCGAGTCTGTCGAGTATCGCCTCAAAGCGCTTGTTTTCGGCCGATACCGCCTCCCCGGCTCTGTCGATGATGCGCTTCGGCAATCCGAGTCTTTCGGAAATTGCCAGGGCGCAGGACCGTCCCGGAGTGCCTATGGTGAGTCTGTATGTGGGTCTTAGGGTCTCGACGTCGAACTCGCACGAGGCGTTCGTTACCCCCGGAGTCTCGAGAGCAAAATTCTTGAGCTCTGCGTAGTGTGTCGTCGCGGCGCACAGCGCCCCCCATTCCCTGACGTTCTCTATGATGGCTATGGCGAGAGCGGCCCCCTCCACGGGATCCGTTCCGACGCCGAGCTCATCGAAGAGCACCAGCGAATCGGGAGTCACTTCTCCCGTGATGGATACGATGTTCACCATGTGCGAGGAAAACGTAGAAAGCGACTGCTCAATGCTCTGATCGTCGCCGAGATCGACAAGAATACGGTCAAATATACAGACAGCGGATCCGGGCTCCGCCGGAATCTGAAGACCCGACTGCGCCATGAGAGAAAACAGCCCCAGAGTCTTGAGAGTGACGGTTTTTCCTCCGGTATTCGGGCCCGTTATCACGAGCGTATCAAAGCTTCCTCCGAGCCTGATGTCAACAGGCACCACCTTGTCCGCCGGAATGAGCGGATGTCTTGCCTTTATGAAGCTAAGCCCGCGTTTTTTGTTTCTTACGGCGGGAGCAACTCCCCTGTATGACTCGCCTAGCAGCGCCTTTGCGACAACAAGCGCAAGCTCGTCTATGTTTTCACCGTCGTATTTTATGACCTCTGCGGCATCCGCCACTGCCGACGACAGCTCGTAGAGAACCTTCTCTATCTCGTATTTTTCCTGAGATTCAAAGGTGTGAAGCTCGTTGTTCGCCTCCACGACCGCAAGCGGTTCGATAAAGAAGGTGGCGCCGGATGACGATGTATCGTGAACAAGTCCCTTGATTTCGTTCTTATGCTCGGCCTTTACGGGTATTACATATCTGCCGTTTCTTATAGTGACGATGCTCTCCTGGAGGTATTTTGAGTACTCTCCTCCCGTAAACCTCGCAAGAAGCTCTCTTATTCTCGATGTCGTCTGTCTTATTTTTCTTCTTATGTCCGCAAGAGTCCCCGATGCTTCGTCGGCGATCGTGTCCTCGCTGAGCACGGACATGAATATCCGTTCCTCAAGCCGTCTTTCCGGCATAAGGCGGTCAAAAATCTCGTCAAGAACCGTCTGAAAGGTTCTGTTGGTCTTTCCGTATTCCGAGAGACCTCTTGCCGTTCTCAGAAGATTGGCAACGTCAAGAAGCTCTGCGGGGGACAGCATTGCCCCCTTTTCGGCTCGTTCGATATGGGCGGAGAGATCCTTCACTCCGCCGAATGGAGGAAGTCCCTTTTCGGTATACAGAGCTCTGGCGTCTTCCGTTCTCTTCAGCAGTGCCTCCACCCTGACGGGGTCATCCTCCGGCATGAGGACGAGAGCGGCGTTTCGCGCTCCCTCAGTGCCCGCTCTTTCCGCGAGCATTGCCCGGATTTTGTCGAATTCGAGCACATTTACCGTTTTATCGTTTAGATACATTTCAGTTATGTTTCCTGTTCCGTGAAGCCTTGTGCCGCCTTATCTTTCCGCGGCGGTAAGCTCCTTGTATTGCTTATGGGACGGGAAGCCCCGTTCCAGATGCGACAGCAGATATGTCTCCGCTGCTTTGCAAAAATAGTTTTTATCGGTTTTCGAGGATATTCCGAACGAAAGCATTTTCGGTCCGGGAGCCTCGATGGCGTATTTCATTGCCGCAAGCGCGGACGGCGACAGCGGCATGAGTATTGATCTTGTTCCGAATTCATCCGTCGGGACTGCTCCCTTAGGCGCATCGGCGGGAAGCTTCGGCGCCTTTCCGGCGCACTCCGGACACATAAGTCCCCCGTTCATTACATCGAGATATGACAGCTCGCCGCCCGCATTTCCGCACATCCTGCAGCATTCAAGCTCCGGCTCATAGCCGGACATCGCGGCCGCTCTGAGCTCTAACACCGCCTTAACGAGGTCCCTGTCCCGTTTGTCCGAGGCTATTGCGAAAAGAGAATTCAAAGTAAGGCTCAGCAGCTCCGCCGCGGGAACGGCCGGAGCCGAAAGCTCGCAGGCAACGTCTACGATATACTGCGCGAGATAAGTCTTTACAATGTCGTTCCCTATGGCCCTGAAGGCCTCAGACGGAGTCGCGTCCCTCAGTATGTAAAGGTCTCCGGACTTTGCCGGAGCAAGCTCGTAATTTCCGTATACATACGGAACCGTGGCGGGCATATACCTGTTTTTCAGCGATCTCGCGCCTTTTGCAAGCACGGACAGCTGACCGTGCTCCGCTGAGAGCAGCGTCAGCATTCTGTCGTTTTCTCCGCTCGGAGAGACGTGAATCACAAGCGCGTCGGTTGTAATGTTTCTGTTCAAGTACGTTCCTCTTCAGATGTTATCTGATCTTTTTGGCGGTCTTTCCGCTGTCGTCGCCGTCAATCTGCTTCCTGTCGTAGCCGAGATTGCGTACCGCAGCCTCGTTTTCGCGCCAGTTCTCCTTGACCTTGACCCAGAGACCGAGATAAACCTTTGTTCCCGTGACCTTTTCGAGTTCCTCTCTGGCATACGTTCCGATCTTTTTCAGGATATCGCCGTTTTTGCCGATGATGATTCCCTTGTGAGATGCTCTCTCACAGACGATTTCAGCTCTTATGGACGTGAGATTTCCCTTTTCGGTATATTCCTCAATCATAACCGCGATGCCGTGCGGCACCTCCTTGTCGAGAGCTCTCAGAAGCTTCTCCCTGATAATTTCGGCGGTATACTGGCGCATCGTCTGATCGGTTACGATGTCGTCCGGGAAAAACCAGTCGGATTCCCTGAGAAACTGCTTAAGCTCGTCCAGAACCTCGTTAACATGCGTTCCGTTCTTTGCGGAAACCGGGACCACCGCGTCAAATGAGTGCAGCGCAGCGTAGGCCGCTATGGTCTCCGCAATCTGCTCTCTGTCCGCGGTATCGACCTTGTTCAGCACAAGCACGGAAGGAGTACCGCTCTTCTTAAGATATGAGACGACGCCTTCCTCGGTTTTGGAAGGGGCTCTTGTTACGTCGCAGACCAGAAGGACTACGTCGCCGGCCTCCATGCCGTTGCCGGCCGCTGCCGTCATATAGTCTCCCAGGCTGTTCTTTGCGCGATGAATGCCGGGGGTATCGAAAAACACAAACTGGTTATCGTTTTCGGTAAGTATACCGTGAATGCAGTTTCTGGTGGTCTGAGGCTTTGACGAAACGATGGCAACCTTCTCGCCGAGGATTCTGTTCATAAGCGTTGATTTGCCGACGTTCGGTCTGCCGACTATAGATACAAATACCGTTTTTTTCATTTTTTCACACGGACCTTTCGGGGCATGCCGCACGGGCACACCTATTCATAATAATACAGTATATATAATATCACAAATAATCGGCAGAGTCAAGAAAAAAGGCCGGCGAAAAACAGAAATTAACCGAAAAAGTGTTGACACAAATTAAATAATAGAGTAAAATATAGTTATTATTAAGAAAATGCAAAATGAAAGGCATATCATGACCGAAAAAGAACAGATTATCGAAATCCTCACCGATATCAACCCCGATATCGATTACGAGAACGAAACCGCCCTCATCGACGGCGGACTTCTCGACTCCTTTGACATCGTAACCCTCGTGGGAGAACTCAACGACGCCTTTGATATCACGATCACCGTTGTCGACCTCGTTCCCGAGAACTTCAACTCCGCGGATGCAATGGCCGCTTTGGTTCTGAGGCTCAGAGACTGAAACCGTGCCCGCGGTATTATCCGCGGGCAATTTCTGAATATACCCGTTCCGAAAAACGGATTTCCGACAGATAAAAGGTACTTCCAATGTCATTTCTTTCGTTTGAATTCGTCGTTCTTTTTGCAGCGACGCTTTTGCTGTATTATATCCTCCCGCGAAAAGCACAGCCCTATGTTCTGCTTGCAGCAAGCATTGTGTTCTATCTTTTTGCGGGTCCGAAATACATCATTTACCTTGCCGCATCGACGGTCGTAACTTATTTCGCGGCTCTTCTGGCTTATAAGAACTCCAAAAAGTTCTCATCCGCTGCGCCCGAGCTGAAAAAGACTCTCCCCGCCGATGAATACAAGCGCCTCGCCAGGCAGAGCGAGCGCCGCGGGAAGCTCCTTGTCGGAGCCGCCCTCGCCGTGGATCTCGGCATACTCATCGCAGTAAAATATCTCGATTTCCTCGTCGGCAACGTCGTGTCCCTGTTCGGAGGAAAATTCCCGGGTCTCGGTCTGCTCCTCCCTCTCGGACTGTCATACTACACCTTTGCCGCCGTCGGCTATATCGTCGATGTGGACAGAGGCAAATACGCTCCCGAAAGGAACTTCTTCAGGTTCGCGCTTTACATGACCTATTTCCCGCAGATGCTTCAGGGACCTATCCCGAGATTCGACAAAACCGGCCCCCAGTTTTCGGTCGGACATAAATTCAGCTACGACGAATTCACGGACGGTCTGCGCCTTATTCTCTGGGGAGCCTTCAAAATGCTGGTGATCGCATCGGCAGCCGCTCCGGCCGTAGCATATATCACGGGAAATGTACTTATAGCCCCCAACGCCGCGGAGCTCATCGCGGCTCCCGGAAGCCCGTACGCCGCCTTCCACGAAATAGGCGGAGCTCAGCTGTGGCTCGGCATGACGGCATGGGGAATTCAGCTGTATACAAACTTTTCCGGAGGAATCGACATTGCGGAAGGCATTTCCGAGTGCTTCGGCATACGTCTTGCCGAGAACTTCAGGCGTCCGTATTTCGCCACTGACCTCACGGATTACTGGAACAGATGGCATATTTCCCTCTCCGACTGGCTTAAGGACTATGTATTTTATCCCATGGCCTTATCAAAGAGATTTGCCAGATTTTCAAAATTCCTGAAGAAAAAATTCGGCAAGTTCATAGCCAAAACGGTTCCCGTAAGCATTTTATCGCTGATTCTTTTCACTCTTGTCGGTATCTGGCACGGAGCAAACTGGGGCGAAATCCTGTTCGGCGTTTTCAACGGCGTCATTATTATGATTTCGACTCTTTGCGAGCCTCTGTTTGTTAAGATCCGCAAGCCGCTTAAAATGGATTCGCTTGTCGTATGGAGAATTTTCAGATCTCTCCGCACCTTTGTTCTCATCACCCTTACGAGAGTAATATCGAGAGCTCCGTCCGTATCATATGCCTGGAAATACTACGGAAAGATGTTTGCGTCCCCGAGATTCGATCTCCTCTCAAAGCAGATTTCGGACGAGGGCGGCCTTGCAGCGGTCCTTGTATCGTACATCCCGCTGTTTCTGGGACTCGCGGCGCTCTTTACGGTATCAATGCTTGAGGAGAATTCCAAGGAGCACAGCGTCCGCGCACTGCTGCAGGACAGGACCGTCTTAAGAGTAGTGCTTGAGGTTCTTCTGGTGGTCGCAATAGCGGTCATAGGCACATACGGCATCGGTTATGACGCCGCGCAGTTCATTTATACACAGTATTGATTCATCCATTGCTTTGCCGGCATTCCGTCTCTGGAGCGCCGGCAAAGGCTTTACTTTCCACAGGAGGAAAAATGTCAACCGAAAACATATATACAGACAGTCTTATTGCGCACGCGCGCAGAACCCCCGATAAAATCGCTTATTCCGAGTACGGAGGAGAGTCTCTGAGCTATGCGGACCTTTTGGAGCTCGTTCTGAAAAACGCGGCGGCGGTAACAGAAGCCGTCGGGGATAAGGACGGCGACAAACCCGTTGCGGTTCTCGTTGACAGAGGGACGGCCTCCGTCGCCGCAATGCTCGGGATCAATGCGGCAGGCAGATGGTACACCGCCGTCGATGCCGAGCTTCCGCCCGAGCGCATAGCTTTTCTCATATCTCTGTGTTCGCCATCGGCGGTGCTTAACGCATCGTCCCTACCGGACAGCGCATTCACATCCGCCATAGACTTCGGGACGACGTCATCTCCGGTATTCATTTCGGCCGAAATGACAAAATCCGCAACTCCTATCGACGTCTCCGCTCTGCCTCTCCGCGACGATGCCCTCCCGATGTTCGGAATATTCACATCGGGTTCAACCGGGACTCCGAAGCTCGTAGTCAAATCCAGACGCGCGATGTCTTCTTTCACCCTCGTATACAACGAAACCTTCGGCTTTGACGGAAACGAGGTCTTCGGCAACCAGATTCCCTTCTATTTCGACGCTTCCACAAAGGATATATTCTCCACAGTGGTTCTCGGTGCCACCTGCGTTACCATACCCGCAAAGCATTTCGCTTTTCCCTCGAGCCTCATCTCCATACTCAACGAGTGCAGGATTACGTCCATCGTCTGGGTTCCTTCGGCTCTTTCCGTTGCCGCGAAATTCAACGTTTTTGCGGTTTCCAAGCCCGAATATCTCAAAAAGATACTCTTCGTCGGGGAAAAGATGCCCGTAAAATATCTGAACGTCTGGCGTGCGGCTCTTCCTGACGCGCTCTTTGTCAATCTTTACGGCTCAACCGAGGTGGCCGGCAACTCCTGCTATTACATTGTCGACAGGGATTTCGGCCCCGCGGAGATACTCCCCATCGGAAAGCCGTTCGCCGGTACTCGCGTTTTCATTATAGATCCCGAAACAGGCAGACCGTCGGACGAGGGTGAGCTTTGCGTATCCGGTCCCGGTCTTGCAGACGGCTACTACGGCAGTCCCGAAAAAACCGCCGCGGTCTTCAGAGACACGGTTCTTCCGGATTTTTCCGGCAGACTGTATTACAGCGGCGATTACGGAAAAACCGACGGAAACGGAAATCTCGTATGTGTTTCGCGCCGCGACAGCCAGATAAAGCATATGGGACACCGCATAGAGCTCGGAGAAATAGAGGCCGCGGTGCTTTCGGTCGGCGGAGTAGGCGAGGCCGTATGCCTTTATGACGCAGAAAACGAGAAAATCGTGCTGTTCTATTCCGCAGCTTCAGACATCTCCCGCGATGTCAGACGCTCGGTGGCGGAGAAGCTGCCGAAATATATGATTCGCCACAGCTTTCTTTTCCGTCCGGAGCTGCCGCAAAACCGTAACGGAAAGCTTGACCGTGCCGGCATCGC
>JAKSPQ010000079.1 GCA_024404665.1 Clostridia bacterium | reverse complement strand
TGCCTTTGAGATAAGCGCGGCGCAGACGGACGAATCGACGCCGCCGGACAGTGCCAGCAATACCTTTCCGTCGCCTACCTGTGCCCTGATGGCGGCAATCTGCTCGTCAATAAAGGCGCTTGCAAGCTCCGGGGTTGTGATTCTCTTCATGGATTCCGGACGAACGTTGGTGTCGGACATGGATAAATCCTCCGTATATTTAATATGATTTTACAGTTGGGAGAGATGTATCAGAGATACTTTGCGTTTGCGTAGCGGGCAACGTACACGCCGCTGGCGGAAGCCTGGGACAGAGAATGCGTCGTTCCGCCGCAGTCGCCGATGACGAAGAGCCCCGGGAGTCTCGTCTCAAGGTTTTCGTCGGTGTCGACCTCCATGTTGTAGAACTTGACCTCGACGCCGTAAAGGAGGGTCTCGTCGTTGGCGGTTCCGGGAGCGACTTTATCAAGAGCGTAAATCATCTCGATGATGTCGTCAACGATTCGCTTGGGCATGACGAGGCTGAGGTCGCCGGGGGTTGCGGAGAGAGACGGAATCACAAAGCTCTCCTCTATTCTTCTGGCATTCGATCGCTGGCCTCTGATAAGGTCTCCGAAGCGCTGCACCATGACTCCGCCTCCGAGCATGTTGGAAAGACGGGCGATGGACTCGCCGTAGCCGTTGCTGTCGCGGAAGGGCTCGGAGAAGTGCTTGGATACAAGCAGAGCGAAATTCGTGTTGCCCGTGTATTTTGCGGGATCGTCGTAGCTGTGTCCGTTAACGGTAACGATGCCGTTGGTATTCTCGTTAACGACTTCTCCTCTGGGGTTCATGCAGAAGGTTCTGACAAGGTCCTGGAATTTCTCGGTTCTGTATACGATTTTGGACTCGTAAAGCTCATCGGTGAGGGGAGCGAAGACCTCGTACGGAAGCTCGACTCTGACACCGATATCCACTCTGGTGGACTTTGAGGGAATGTCAAGGTCGGAGCAGACCTTCTCCATCCATTTGCTTCCCGAACGGCCGGCCGAGATTACGCATGCCTTGCCGGTGAATTCTCCCTTGGGGGTTGAGACGGTGTAGCCGCTATCATTTTTTGCAACGGAGCTTACGGCGCAATGGAAAAAGAAATCCACCCTGTCCTTAAGCTCGTTGTAGATATTCTGAAGAACGATGTAGTTCTTGTCAGTGCCGAGATGTCTTACGGAGGCATCGAGAAGATGCAGTCCGTTCTGGAGGCAGAGCGTCTTTATTCTGGAATTCGATGTCGTGTAAAGCTTTGTGCCCTCTCCGCCGTGGGAAAGGTTGATGCCGTCAACGTATTCCATGAGCTCAACGGCTGCCTTCTTTCCGACGTGCTCATGGAGCGTTCCGCCGAACTCCGTGGTAATATTGTATTTTCCGTCCGAGAAAGCACCGGCTCCGCCGAAGCCGTTCATAATGGCGCAGGTTTTGCAGTGCACGCAGGACTTTATTTTATTGCCGTCTATCGGGCATTTTCTCTCCTCGAGCTTTCCTCCGGCCTCAAAAACAGCGATTCTCGCGCTGTCTCCGAGCTTTGCAAGCTCATAAGCCGTAAAAATACCGCCGGGACCGGCTCCTATGATAATAACATCGTAATTGTTGTTCATTTGTGTTTCCTCTTGCTTTGTTTGTAAATAGTCGCAGACTGTATAATTATATCATATATATCAGTTTTTGGCAACTAAAAAAAAGGTTTCCGACGAAAAACAGCCAGAACCGTATCGCATTTTCACGGAAACGCTATTTTCTGTTGACCGATTAGATTTTTTATTGTATAATAAATAAATAAAGCTTCAAAAAACGGATGCGCGGCTTTCTGAGGGAAGCGGCGGTTCCGGTCCGGTTGATTCTGACCGGGGAAAGGATAATTCGGTATCTTTGCAATGAAGAAAAATCACTTTTACGGAATAATCAGGACGACATCGCTGATTGCTCTGCTTGCCGTTTTCATCAGCCTGCTTCAGGCGTTCCCGTCCGCTGCGGATTCACAGATTACGACAGCTACGTTTTCGTCTCCGGCTCTCGGAACGGACATCGGTCAGGCTCTGAATCTCACGTCCTGCGCGGTTCAGTTCGAAAGCGGAAAGCAGCCGATAAAGGGCTCGGATATAAAATGGACCGTCGGCGGAAAGGAAGTAACATCCTTCACTCCTTCCGAAAAAGGCATAACTGAGGCTTCGGCGGAATACGGTACGCTTAAAGCGAAGATATATATCGTGGCAAAAGCGCCGTCCGACGAGGACTATGTTCTCTACTCCAACGATTTTTCCGCGGATCCTTCGGCGGAATTCAGAACCGTCCAGAAGACATCGGGAACCAAAATCGAACACGATGCCGCCGCGGGAACCTATAAGCTCAATGCCTCCAACGACGGAAGCGCCTACATAAGGGTTCTCCTCCCTTCGTGGCTCGACAGCTTCGGCGACGCCATAATCGACACGTCGTTCTTCCTTTCGAATCCCAACGGCGCATCCTCCAGATGGGGAGCCGTCATGTTCAGAGTACAGAAGAACGATTTCCCCTATATGATCAACACCTTCAGACACGATTCATCACTTTCCAACGGAGTCGAGCTCGGCAAGAGAACCGAAAGCGACCAGTGGAACATCATGAAGACGGGCTCGGCATCGCTGTCAAACACAGCCTTCAATAAGGTCAGAATCCATGTTTCAGGCACAGACGTCACAAGCACCGTCGGCGGAAAACAGGTTCTCGCCATTAATTCGGCGGATTATCATTCCGGCTCCTTCGGCCTGCAGGTAAGAGGCGTCTCCATGACCCTCGACTACATCAGAATCTGCCTCAATCCTGCGTCGTCTCCCGATATACAGACGGTCCCCGGCGGATATGCCGACATCGTTCCGCCCGAATCCAACATCTCTCTGTCTCCCGTGGTTGTAGGAACCGCCGGAACAGAGGCCGATGCCGCCAAAGCCGTAAATGACGGCGCGTCGGCAGTAAGCTTTGAGCTCAGGAGCGAAAACGACAGCCCCGTAGTCATTCTGGGTTCGAAAAAAATCACGCCCTCGGAAGCCATAGCGCTTCTCGAAGGCAAGGCCATTCCGGTCTTCTCGACCGACGACATTATGACGGCAAAGCTTCTTTCGCAGGAGCTGAGAAAGAACAATCTACGCGACGCGATGCTTATATCCTCCGATCTCACGGTTATTGACACGGCAAAGTCGCAGTGGAATTACATAAACACAGTATACAGGGCCTCCGAGGAGCCTATTTCCGCCATAAAGGATAAGGCAACCGCCAACGGAGCGAGAATAGTCATTCTCCCTGAGAATATGATGACAAGGGAGAACATAAACTTCCTTCAGGACAGATATATGGAAGTATGGGCCGACAAAATCACATCCGAAACGGAGGCTGTAGCCGCAATTAACCTGGGAGTATGCGGTCTCATTACGTCCGACACGGCGGCATGTGTCGCGTCGCTTACCAAGTATTACAGCCCCAACACCCTCACAAGATACCCCAACATCACGGGACACCGCGGAATACCCTCAAAGGCTCAGGAGAACTCACTTGAGGGCAGCATCCTCGCGGCCGAATACGGAGCCACCTGCATAGAGAACGACATTTACCTTGTAAAGGACGGAGTCCTCATGGTAATGCACGACTCCACCATCGACCGCACCACAACCGGCACCGGAAAGATAACCTCCATGACGTCCGCTGAGCTTGCGAAATACAAAATCAACACATATGCGGCATCGGCGCCCGTAAGCATCCCGTCACTCGAGGACTATCTGAAGCAGTTCAAGGACAGCGGAGTCACACTTGTAATAGAAATCAAGGAAAACAACACCTCCATGGCAGCCCCCCTCGCAAAGCTTCTGAGGGAATACGACATGACGAATCAGGCTGTTATCATTTCCTTCCACGAGGCTCCGCTCAAGGCACTCAGACAGCAGCTTGCCGGCATTTCGGAGGCTTATCTCAACAGCTCGATAGCCCCCTCCGAGGAAAATCACATAAAGACCATGTCCGAAATCATGGCGGTAATACAGCCCCTGAGAACGGTATACAGCCCGAGCTACGCTGCCGGAGAACTCGGAGAGAAGCTCGTAGGCGATCTCGTCGCAAGAGGAGTAACGACATGGATCTGGACTGTCAACAACATTGTTGATTTCAACAATTACTTTATCTCCGGAACACGCGGAATAACCACGAACTACGTTGACTGGGCTTCGAAATACATTAAGAACCTCGATGTCGAATACGATGAAGCCACAGGCTCCGTAAAGGTTACCGCCACAAGCTACAGCGGCGAAGTCACCGACGTTACTTCCGATGTTGAAATGGTTGCCGTAGACGGCGCAAAGGAGGCTCTCGCCTTCTCCGACGGAAAAGTCAGCGGCGAAGGAGCATTCTTCTTCAGACTCGACTGCAGAACGTCAAACGGAAAGCACTATTCCAAGGTAACGGAGCTTTTGAGCAACGTAAAGCCCGAGCCCGAGGTCACGACGGCCGAAAGCACCGATACCGCGGTACCCGGAGAAACAACAGACGCCTCTGCCGCAAAGAAAGGCTGCGGCTCCTCCGTATCCGTCATAGCGGTTTTGGCGGCATTCCTTGCTTCTCCCGCAATCATACGCAAAAAGCACAACGACTGATAAAAAATAACGCCAAAGAAACGGGATGCTGAAAAAAGCTTCACACTTTTTCAGCATCCCGTTTCTTTGTATATCGGTGATTAAGTGAAAATATCAGTATCTTCTTCTCTGTTTTCCCATGGTTTCCGGCGCCTTCTCAAAACGCCTGTACATGTCGAGCATGTGCTTTTTTTCAAGTCCCCTGACCGCAAAAAACACGACAGCGGAAGCGCACGCGAGCAAAACAGAAAACAGCAGCGGATTAAAGCCTACGGCCCGCGCGCTGTAGTCGTAATAGGTAGGGGCGTTGTTCTCCATTCCGCTGTCCCTGTAATACTCGGCGAAACGTCCGATTACATACTGCGGAAGAAGCTGCGGAACGACCGCAAGAAAGGGTATCAGAAACTGAACCGCGCTCTTCGGAAAGAGCACCGAAAACCAGACCTTTATGCGGTTGGCCTCCGGACTTTCGGCCGGCTTTGAGAACGCGGCAAGGGTGAATAAAAGCTGCCACAGAGCAAGTAAGGACGCTATGATAAGCACAGCGTACAGCACATATACGGATGGCAGAAGGGACTTTGCAAGTCCGAGATCCACCTGTTCGACGGAGCCCGAGCCCAGGGTTGAATATCCGCCGCGGCAAGTCCGAAAACGGACTGCTTTTCGCGTACGGTACCGTCGTTTGACAGTCTCCAGACACTGAGCGAGCAAAAAATCACGGAGCAGACGACGGATACCGACGGCATCGCGTATTTCAGATATACGGCGAATTTCCCGAGAATGTTCCCGGCTGACACGCCGGAGTGCAGTCTTTCGCCCATCAGTTCGAAGAGGGCATGCCCTCGAGGAAGTATGCGGCTTCCATATCGGCAACCGACAGAGCGAAGGCGAGCGGGAACATTTCGAGGGCCTTGCCTACGGTGTTGTTGTCCTCGGTTCCCGAGAAGCCCATGTGATATCTTATTGCAAAAGCCTCATCGCGGGTGAGCTTCATGAAGCCCGATACGATGTAAACCGACTTTTCGCCGTGTCCGTACGGAAGGCTGTCATCGATGCCGAAATAGGGCGCCTGAACCCATACGCCGTCCTTTTTCACGTTTCTGGTTTCGTATGTATAAAAATTCACCTTGCAGAGGTCGTGAAGCAGAGCCGCGATCGCGATGCTCTCCTCGGAATAGCTGATTCCGTAAACCTCCTTCATTCTTCTGCGGTTCATTATGTCGACAAGGCATTCGTAAACATTGAGGCTGTGCGCGCAGAGTCCTCCGTTTTCGGCGCCGTGATATCTCGTCGACGCAGGCGCGTAAAAGAAGTCGCTGGATTCAGAGCAAAGCCAGCTCAGCAGCTGCTCGGAGCCCTCCCTGTGTATTTTGCTTTTGTAAATATTTATGAATTTCTGTTTCTGTTCGGTTAATTCTCTGTCAGTCATTGAATCCCGGGCCTTTCTTTTTCTTTAGTGCCGTCCGAAGGAGTATCTGCAAGAGCGGACGACGTATTATATTATTTTATCACAAAAATACCGCCATTGCAAGAATTATTTGGCCGGTGTCCGATATGCGCAGAGAACGCACGAACGACGCCGGCATCGTTATCACCCTTATCAAGCTGCCAGGCCTTTCCTACGATGACTTCCGGATTCCTCATTTTTTATCTCCGACACGAAAAAATGTAAAGAATATTCCTTTTTCACCTCTATTTCACAAACTTTTCACTTGCATTATTATTTATTATGAGTTATAATTACTTTGTGTAAACTTATCTCCCGTACGGGATACAGGTAAAAAACTAATTTATGCATAAAGAAAGGCAGAAACATGGACAACGAAACAAGAGCAACCGAGCGCGAAATCGGCGACATCTCCGCTTATCGCGAAAAGGTATCCGGAATCATCACCGAAATCGAAAAGGTTATCGTCGGAAAAAGACCGGAGATCGTTCTCCTCCTGACCGCCATGTTTTCGGGCTCGCACGTTCTCATCGAGGACGTTCCCGGCACCGGAAAAACCACCCTTGCGGC
The DNA here is from genome assembly GCA_024404665.1 of Clostridia bacterium. Lineage (GTDB taxonomy): Bacteria > Bacillota > Clostridia > Oscillospirales > CAG-272 > CAG-390. Next base: position 4,284 of record JAKSPQ010000079.1, on the reverse strand, counting down.
CACCGTCGCAAAAGTCACGGGCCTCGAATTCAAAAGGGCGCAGTTCACCCCTGACGTAATGGCCTCCGATATCACGGGCTTTAATATCTACAACCGCCAGAAGGAGGAATTCGAGTTCAGACAGGGCCTTGTAATGTGCAACCTCATGCTTGCGGATGAAATCAACCGCGCGTCACCCAAGACGCAGTCCGCTCTTCTCGAAGCAATGGAGGAAAACAGGGTCACGGTTGACGGAGTAACCTATCCGGTTCCCGATCCCTTCATGGTAATCGCCACGCAGAACCCCACGGGCTACGTAGGAACCTATCCGCTTCCCGAGGCTCAGCTCGACCGCTTCGCGCTCAAGATTAAAATGGGCTATCCATCTCCCGACGAGGAGCTCGGCATCATTATGGCAAGACGCGGCTCGAATCCCCTTGAAAAGGTATCGAACGTAATCACCGTCGACGAGCTCCGCGAGATCAAGAACGTCGTATCCGACATAAAGATCGAAGCAGAGCTTTACAGATACATAGTACTCCTTATCTCGGCCACCAGAAGGCATCCCTCCCTTGCGCTCGGAGCATCTCCCAGAGCGTCCGTCGCGCTCATGCACCTTGCACAGGCCTATGCCTTTATCAGAGGAAGAGCCTATGTGCTCCCCGAGGATATCGCCGCGGTATTCCGTCCCGCCATCGGCCACCGTCTCATGCTCAGACAGGACGCAAAGCTCCGCGGAACTACGCCCGAAGAGGTTCTGGGCGAAATTCTCCGCTCCACCGAGGTTCCGTACAAAGGCAAAAGAGCTTGATCCGGAGGTTAAGCAATGCCTTACAGACAAAAAAAGGGCAGAGCCGGCGAATTCCTTCCGGAGGATCTGAGAGCCCAAAAGCCTGCCAAGCCCCCAAAAAAAGAAAAGAAGAAGGATAAAGCCGCGTGTCCCGCATCGGAAAGATACGGACGCGTATCGGCAGGCCCCGGTCTCAAATACTGGTTCGCTCTATGGCTGTTTGCACTTCTCTTCACTCAGCTGCTGAGAGCGCCGGCCTCCAACATTTTCTTCGGCTTTATCACCTTCCTACCTCCCGTATCAATTCTTTACACCCTGATTGCAAGATCGGCCCTCAAGGTGTATATGGTATCGAATACGGTTACTGCGGAGAAGAACCGTCCCGTGGATTACGAATTCAGGATCATAAACGAATCCGTATTTCCCTATCCTTTCATCGACGCATTTCTGAGGCTACCTGAGCTCAACAGCGTAAAGACGGCCGAGCGCTGCGTAAAGATTTCCGCGGCTCCGCTGTCCCACTACGATATTAAGAGCACTGTCAGATTCCGATTCCGCGGAACGTACGAAATCGGTGTCGTTTGCATTTATGTATACGACTTTTTAAGGCTTATCCGGGTAAAAACCGACCTTGAGGGCTATACCACGGCATACGTTCTGCCGCGCAGGCTCGTCATCGACGAGGACTCGTCGGTCACCTCCTCCGATTCCGCCCGCCGCACTAAAAAATCCCCGAACTCATACGAAAAAATCGAAGTATCCGACATCAGGGATTACAGACTCGGCGATCCGCTGAAGAGCATACACTGGAAGCTGTCCTCAAAGGCCGAGGAGCTTGTCGTAAAGGATTACAACTCCGGCACGACCGATATTACATACGTTATCCCGGACCTGTCGAGGAGATTTCCGGAGAATGCGCCGGATTTCCCGTTTGTTTCCCCCTTCGACGCCGATGCCGCGCTTCCTGTCGACGTTGCGGAGCTGATTTCGGACTCAGCCTACGAAGACATGAGCGAATACTGCGCCGACGGCGTAGTCGAACTCGCCGTGGCCTCCGTACTCAAGGAGCTCAGAGCAGGAAGAACCGTCGAGCTTATGTGGTACGACGCCCGCTCCGAAATCGGAGCTTTCGCCTTTGAGCTCAGGTCCTCAGCCGACTTTGACATTGTCTTCGAGCTGTTCGCCACCGCTCCCCTCGCCTCCGCCGACAAAACGGTCGCGGGACTTACGAGGATGATAGGCGACGCCGAGGACGCAAAATTCATTTTTGTTCTGCCCACTCTTGACGACGATACCGTCACAAGCCTCTGCACAATGGCGACCGTTCAGGACAGCGCCTCGGGAGGCAGCGAGGTAGTCGTATATTCCGCCGAGGAGCGCTTTGCCCATCCGAAGGAAAGAAGCGCTTACCTTGAAACCTGCCGCACACAGCTCGCTGAACGCGGCCTTACGCTTGTAAAAGGAACTCTCGAAGGCTTTTTCGAGATGCCCGACAAAGACAGAAACACGAAAGGAGAGTAATATTCATGGATGACGAAGTCAAAAAAGCCGAAGGCAGCCCCGCAGAAGAAGCGGAAGGCGTATCCGCCGATATTACCCCTCCCGCAAAAAGAAAACAGGCAAACGCATTGAAAGCCGAAGCGAGGAAAAGGAAAAAGGAAACCGCGAGACTCCGCAGGGAATATCTTGCGAGGAAGAAAAAAGTTCCTCAGAATAAGAAGCCGATTGTTTGCCCGCCCGACAGCGCAGGCAAAAGCGCCGGCAGAATAGCGGCGGGCTTTGCATGCAGAGCGGCCGTAATTCTGTTTGCGGTTTTCGCGCTTGTGTTCTTCCTTACGGATGCTCTGGGACTTGCCGGTCCGAACGGCGAAAACTTCGGCGCGGGCATGATTTTCGGGTGGACCGCGCTGTTTACGGCAGTCTTCTCACTCTCCGCCACGGTAAAGCCGCGTGTGCCCGCAGCGGCAGCAGGCGCCGTCATATCTCTCGGCGCAGTCGCCGCAAGGCTCCTTCCGAATCCCGCCGACAGCATTGTCACGGGCTTTAAAGCCACCTTCAACGCGGCCATGGACCATATGACCAAGGTCGGATACCTGGCAATGGGCGAGAAGAAGCTTCCGCTTGGCGAAAGCGCTGCGGCCCGCACTCCGGAGTACATAAGACTGTACGTATTTCTTCTGATTTTCGCGCTGAGCGCACTCTTTACCCTCTGTCTTATCAGAAGAATACGGATATGGCAGCTCGCTGCCGCCGGAACGGTCTCGGCCGCGATTCTCTGGCTTGTATTTACATATAACATTTCCCGTTCAAACTGGGGCACGGTTCTCATTATAGCGTCCTTCTCCGCCCTCATTGTCATGTTTGCCTTCGATACGGTATACATCAGGGAGACCGGTGCGGATAAGAACGACATCGATTCCGCAAACGCCGCCTTCAATCCGGAAAAGGGCCCCGAGGTTCCGAAGAGCCTGCTCGAAAAGAAGCGGAAGGCCGAACAGACGGCCGAGCGGAAAAAAGAGAAACGTCTTGCCCGAAAAAAGAAGAAAACCGAGAAGCGCGTAAAAACAGTCGACGAGGAAATCTCGGACTATTTTGCAGTCAGGCCCGCAAAGCCGGCCAAAGAAAAGAAGCATAAGCTCACAAAAGCCGAAAAGGCCGCGCTTACGGAGGAAAAGAAGCGCATAAAGGCCGAAAAGAAAAAGGAACGCCGCGCCGTGGCGGAATACGTCGGCTTCGGCAGGCTCTGCATCGATGCAAAGGCTGCGACCGGCGGTTTCGCCGGAATCGGAATGTTCATCCTTGCGATGGTCATGCTCTTCATTCCCGCGCTTGCAACGCACGACAGCTTCAGGACCGTCGATGCCATCGACAAAAAATTCGACTATGTAAGAGAATACGTCACCGCGATCCTCATGGGCGACGACCCGGCCCTGGACCTTCTCTCTTATGAGAACAACAAGGGCAATTTCGCAGACCATCCCACAGAGCCCCATGCCATTTACTATACAGGCAAGGAGGTCATGAAGGTCGAAACCAACACAAGATACAATATTTACCTTCGCGGCTGGATCGGAACGTCTTACAACGATGCCACCGGAAGCTGGCAGACTCCCGCTCCGGGCTCCGACACGCTGAACCTCTACAGGTCTCTCTTCGGCACCACGGGCTCGTCCGTCACTGACCCCGCCGAATACATGATGTATTCATTCTATACCCTGTTCGACCCGGACGCGATTCCTTCGCCCGACAGCAGGGATTACTCGACCAAAATCAACAGCCATACAACCGACGGCTACGTAGTAGCTCAGGTCAATATGAAGAGAGCGGAGCTTTCGTCAAAGCTCCTCTACATGCCCTCCTTCTATCTCAGAAGCTGCAGCGTTCTTCAGAAGACCTCCGCAGGCAAGCTTTCGTATTTCATGCGCGGCTACGGTACCGGAGAAGCAAGCAATATAACATATGCGAATTACTTCGACGGTATATATACAAGCTACCGCGCCGCAAAGGACAAGGAC
>JAKSPQ010000078.1 GCA_024404665.1 Clostridia bacterium | reverse complement strand
AAAATCATATGATTGCAATAATCCGATTTGCTTACCGCGATACAGTTTAAGAATACCGAAACCGTGCCTGCCGCAAATGCCTCACGGTTAAGAAAGGAAAAATATTATGAAAAAGGAACGCTTTTCAATCAGAATCCTATGCTGTATTATCTGCTTTGTCATGGTCTTCGGAGCCGTTATTTCCGCAGCAGAAAGGCCCACGATTGCCTCTGTGGAAGCATCGTCACCCGACTATGCGGTTCCGGCACTCGGGGCGGAGGTCAAGTCCTACATCAGGTTTACAACGACTGCGGGAGAACCCGCCTATATCTCGCATTCTATGAACCGCTGGGAAATAAAAACCGGCGAGGACAGCTGGAAGGAATATACGGGAAAAGCCTTTGTTCCCGGAACTTACAGATTCTGGGCTCAGCTGCGCACGGACGACTGCCCTGATGTCGTAACCCCCGCAACCGTTCTGACAGTAAACGGAGAGCCGTTTTCAAACCTCGGAGCCACCTTTGCCGACGGCGGAGAGACTTACTCCTATCTAAGCTATTATTCGCCTTATTACACCCTTACGGAGGCCGAAAACACACCTCTGACCTTTGTTAACAGCACTACTTTTGAGCTGGAAAGGCTCTACGTCGGGAAGGAGATAACGTCCTATTCTCTGGCTTCCTATGTTTACGGAGGCAAGAAGCCCTATCTCTTCACCTGGGTCAGCGGTCCTCAGTGGATAAACATCGCTCAGGACGGAACCGTAACCGGAACTCCCGATGCCGAAGCCCCGGCCACTGAGGTCTGGGTCAACGTCATCGATGCTGACTACGACTCCTCCATGATAAAAATCCCGGTCGGAAGCGTCAACCGAAATCCCGATTCAAGAGAGGTCATAAAGAACGTCGTCGCGCATACCGTGAACGTGATTACCATGCCCGTTGTCGGCGGCACCGTTGACAAGGATTTCCAGATTGAGGTTACCGTCGGCGAGCCCGCAACGGCATCCTCCTACGGCGTAAGATGGCAGAAAAAGGACGGGGAAACATGGGTTGACTATTATGAAGACACCTTTACTGAGGGCATTTACAGAATGTACTGCCAGATAAGGACGGATTCATACACCCACGTTCTCTCCCCTGAGATCAACGTGTCGATCAACGGCATGGCATTTACAAAAATCCCGGGAGATATGGCCGTTGGCGAAAACTATTCCTACGATTATTTTCACTCCCCCGAAATCGAATGCGCGTCATCCGCTCCCGACAGAATCTGGGCGGGAGTATATACCTCTTCATCGAATCCGGAAGGTTCTTTTGTCCGCATAACCGAGTCCCACATCGATCCGGGAGATAACTGGAACATTTCGTCGGGCGGAAATTATATGAACGGACAGCAGATGAAGGCCGAGGCAAAGGCTCCCGCGGGCTATGAATTCGACCGCTGGACCGATATTAACGGAAGCTTTGTAAGCGATGAGAACCCCTATGTTTTCACCGTTTCCCAGACCCTCATGCTCTACCCCGTTTTCAGAGAGCTGCCTCCTCACGAGCACGTATTCTCCCCCGAGTGGAGCGGAAGCGCGGGCGAGCATTGGCATGGATGCGACTGCGGTGAGCACGCCGAGGAAGCCGCTCACGCCTATGCGGACTGGGTCATCGTAAAGGAGCCCACTGAGGAAGCCGAAGGCGAAAAGAACCATTACTGCACGGTCTGCGACTACGTCGAAACCGAGGAAATGCCGAAAATCATACATGTCCATGATCTCATAAAGACCGAGGAGACCCCTCCCGACTGCACCCACCAGGGAATGAAGGCCTATTATCACTGCGGCATCTGCAATAAGGATTATAAAGACGCCGATTGCGCAGAGCAGATATTCAACCTCGATGAGCTGACAATTCCCGCCGCCGGACACAGACCCGGCGAAAAGTACGAGGTAAACGAAAACGAGCATTGGCTGGTCTGCGATTATCCCGGCTGCGGAATCACCATAGAAGCAAGCATTCAGACGCACACGGCAAGCGCCTGGATTGTCGATAAGGAGCCGACGAAGACTGAGGAGGGCAGCCGTCACAAGGAATGCAAGGAGTGCGGATACGTAATGAAGACCCGCTCGATCGCCCCCGCTGACGGCCTTGCCGATGCTGATACCGACGGCATCACTCCCGCCGGCATCGGAATCATAATCCTCGATGCTGCGCTGGCGCTTGCCGCCGTCACGACCGTTGTCATCGCCGTCGGCGCCGTCGTTAAGAAGAAAAAGTCAGTAAAGTAACCGAAAAAACAATCATACTTTTTTGGAGAAAGACATAAAAAACAGATTCTTCAGACTCGCGTTTGTCTGCGTTCTCGCAAGTCTTCTTCTGCTTTCGGTCCTGCCTGTCGCGGCCGAAACCGAAAAAACGCCGATACACCGTTTTTCGGCAGTATCCGAAACACCCATCACCGCTCCCGAGCTCGGCAAACCCGTACAAAGGCATATTCTTTTTGAAACCACGGAAGGCGCGCCTCTTTTAATCTTTCATCAGATGAACGGCTGGCAGCGCAAGCAGGAAAGCGGCGTTTTCTGGACTTACAACGATGAATACTTTGTTGAAGGCACATACCGCTATTGGTTCCAGGTAAGGTGCGAGGATCCCGCTTTCGGAATCGCGAGCGATATAACCGGCTTCGTAAACGGAGAAGAGATTTTTCTCAACAAATACACAGCATATTTCACGGACGGCCCCGCGGGCTACGTCGATTTCTATTCGGCTGAATTTGAAGTTAAAATTTCGGACGGAACGCCCGTCTCCCTTCTTCCGGACGTTGAAGTTTCGGTCCCCGAAAGCTTTGCGGGAACTGATCTTAAAGAGCTTGCCTTGGGCGGATATTTCTACGGCGGAAAGCGCCCATACAAATTCGCGCTCACATCGGGTCCCTCGTGGCTTAAGCTCGCCGAAGACGGAACCGTTTCCGGAAAGCCCGAAAAGGCCGGAAAGAATGAGCCCGTCGCCTTCACGGTGACCGATGCCGCGGGAGTCACCGCTTCCTTCAGCGTAAATGTCGGCGAAACCCATCCGAATCCCGAGGACAGAAAGCCCATCCCCACCGTTAAAATCACGTCCGACAGAGCGACGGATGAAATATACATCGGAAGTCCGGTTTTCTTGCCCGGGCTTACGGTAACGGAGGGCGCCCCTGCCGAAATCGGCGATGCCTTCTGGGTAAAGCTTGACAAGGACGGCGGTGATATTTATTCCGCTGATGTTTTCACGGAGGGCGAGTATTTCCTCGTCATCGAAGTGACGGTCAGAAACCACACGGAGCAGCTCACGGAAAAGACCGAGTTTTTCCTTGACGGAAAAAAGACAGCTGCGGAAGAAGGCTTTGACGATTCTTCGTTCTTTTCGGTTGCGCTCATTGTCGGCGACACCGTCACCGCAAAGACGGGAACTCCCCCTGTTGTCACCGAGCCAGTCACCGAGCCCGTAACGACTCCTGTTACTTCTCCTGTAACTTCTCAGATAACCGAACCTGTTACCGAACCCGTAACGGGAACCGAGGCCGCTGTTACGACGGAAGGCACGTCCGCTGAAAAAGGCTGCAAGGATCGTCCCGCAGGCGCGATGATCGCCATGGCCGTTCTCGGAGTTGCTGTCGGCGTACTCACCGTAGCGCTCGTAACCGTACTGGTTCGCAGAAAAAAATAAGCAAAGAAAAAAGCCATAGAAAAAGCCCGCGGGCGGCGAAAGCCAAATGCTTTCCCCGCCCGCGGGACTGTTTTCACTTCAGCGAAGCTAAGAGCTTCTTTCTTTTTTTCAGCTTCTTCCGGTACCAGCCCATCCTCAGGGCCTCTGCGGGGCGTTTTAAGAGCTCCCCGCTCACCGCGACTAATTGATAGGCCCAGGCGAACGGACGCAGCCAGCGGTGCTTCCAGGTGGCTTTCCAGCGGCTTAAGCCGCCCCTTTGCAGTCTCACAAAGATATTTCCGAACTCCTTCGCGTTTGCAACGCGGGATTCCACGTATCCGCGCTTGCGTCCGAAGTTTCCGCTTTCCATTACGTCCGCCATCAGGGCATCGGTTACATCGCCGTCTGCCTCCTCCGCGAATTTTCTGTGCGGCGCTCCAAGATACTTTTCGCAGAGCGACGTCGCGTGGACTGCGAGCTTACAAAGCCCGCATTTTTCCGCGAGAGCGCGGAAGGAGGTCTCCCAGACGTCATCGGTGAGGACACTGCCTACAAAGGCCGCCCAGTCCGTAAACTGACGCAGGCCTATGCCGGACGACAGATGGTGTCTTATATGCCAAATGAGCGCAAGGCCGTTTTCGGCATCGGGGGCGCTGTAAAAGGACAGGCCCTCAAGCGTTCGCTTTACGGGCACGGCCGCCCTTATGGCATCGCCAACCGGGTCGTGGCCCTCTTTTCCGTCGCTGTCCACAATCCTGTGCAGTTCAAACGAAATGCCGTCCTTGCCGAGATTAATATGGCGCGCGTTGGCAAGGTCGCCGCGCTCGTCGTACTCATGCTCATAGGTATAGCCGGCCGCGAGCATTATATCGCGGACCTGCTCCGCCGTGCCTCCAACGGGAACAAAGTCAATGTCGCCGTATCTGCGGTATTTCGGGTCGGGATAATACATTCCGGCGGACGTGCCCTTTATCACGACGGGCTTTATTCCGTAGGGCTCAAGAAGCTCTGTGAGCTCATTTTCCGCGGCCAAGATTCGGATGTATTTCACCGTACCCTTCATTCCGGCTTTTTCAAGCCTGTCTTTCATCCCGGAGAGAACTGTTTGTTCATTCGCAGTTTTATCCTTGGAGCAAGAGGCTTTTTCCGACTTTTCAGGTGTTTTTTCTGCTTTGGCAGATTTCTCTTTTGCTTTCTCAGAAACGTCCTCTGCTCTCACGGTTTTTTCTGCTTTATAAAAGTATTCTTCCGTTTGAACAAAGTCTCTCTTTGCCTCAGCCGAGCTCTCTTCTTTCTTAGCTGAGCTCTCTTCTTTCTTAGCTGAGCTCTCTTCTTTCTTACCAGAGTTCTCTGCTCTCTTCTGTTTCTCTTTTTCTTTATCTGAGCTGTCATCAGCACAAGAGTCCTCTGCTGACGTAACAACAGCGGCAAATCTATTCTTTGTCAAAGGCAGAAGATCAACCGACTGCGCCTTCATTTCGGCAAACACGGGCCCGAAATCCCGGATTTCAGGCGCTTCTCCTCCGCAGAGCGAGTATTTTATGAGTTCAAGCATATTCCGCGCGTCAGACGGGAACGGTGCAGCGTTGTTTTGTTTTTTCATTTTTTTACCGCGCCTCAAAGTCTTGTTTTTTAAGCGTTTTCTGCGCTTCAAAGGCTTATTATCCGAAAGCTTTTTCGTGCTTCACATTCTTGTTTTCCGAAAGCTTTCCGCGCCGCACAGTTCTGTTCCGCAAAAGCTTTTTCCGGCAAATATTTCTATCGTTTCCCGTAAATCCCGTGTTTCAGAGCCTGAAACCGGTTTGGGAAAAAGCAGGGCCGTCCGGGACGGACGGTTCCGGGCAGCCCTGTTCACTTCCGGAAAGTATTCCGCCTTTCGGCGGAACACACTTTTCCGGACTGAGGTTTATTATAATCTCTCGCGGGCGTCGGTTACGCCGGCGTTGACCTCCTCGGGACGTCTGAAGGTAGGAACGGCGCGTCTCAGCGCCTCCCTTACGGCATCGTCGGAGCCCGAGGCGACAGCCTCGCGCAATGCGTCAAGCTTATCTTCGATTTCCTTAAGGGACAGGGGAGCGTCGCGCTCAATGAAGATGAGCTCGTTGTCGGTCTTGTCAAGGTCCTCGGTTTTAACGAGCAGCTCCTCGTAGAGCTTCTCGCCGGGACGGAGGCCGACCTCGACGATATCTATATCCGTATAAGGCTCAAAGCCGGAGCAGCGGATGAGGTTTTCCGCAAGATCCAGGATCTTGACGGGCTCGCCCATATCAAGCACGAAGAGTTCTCCGTTCTTGGCCATGGCGCCCGACTGAAGCACCAGCTGGCTGGCCTCCGGGATGGTCATGAAATAGCGTATTATGCGCTTGTCCGTGAGCGTTACGGGGCCGCCCTTTTCAATCTGTCTCTTAAAGAGCGGGATTACGGAGCCGGCCGAGCCCAGAACGTTGCCGAAACGGGTAGCGGAGAACGTTGTTTTTCCGCCTGACGTTGAATGCGCCTGAACTATCATCTCGCACATGCGCTTTGTGGCGCCCATGACATTCGTGGGGTTTACGGCCTTGTCCGTGGAGACCATGATGACTCTCTCCACGCCGTATTCCTCCGCCACCTCACCGGTTGTCAGCGTGCCGAAAACGTTGTTCTCGACAGCCTCTATGCAGTTGCTTTCCATAAGCGGCACGTGCTTGTGCGCAGCCGCCATAATAACAATATTCGGTTTGTGTCTCGCGAACACGCGCCTCATGGCTTCCCTGTTCGTAACGGAACAGATTTCGACCTGCAGGTCCAGCGTCGCGCCGTACTTGCCCCTCAGCTCCTGCTGAAGATCGTACGCGCAGTTCTCGTACACATCGAGCACAACAAGCCGGCGGGGCTTCATCATCGCAACTCTGCGGCAGAGCTCGGAGCCTATGGAGCCTCCTCCGCCTGTCACAAGGACCGTCTTGTCCTTATAGAACGAGGTTGTGCGCTCATCGTTAATATCGCGGGGCTGACGGAACAGCAGATCCTCAACGTTCACCTCGCGCAGGCGTCTCTTCCCGGCTGTTTCCAGAATGGGATAGTCGTAGATCATGACCTTTACGTTCATCTTCGAATAATGCTCGTAAAGCTCCTTCTTGCGTTCCATCGAAAGCGACGGTATCGCGATCACGACCTGCTTTATATCGTGCGCCGCAAGCATCTCGGCGTTTACGTCATCGGGGCCCACTATAGACAGCCCGTGCACGGTCCTACCTATCTTATCGGCGCCCGTGTCGATGAAGAACGAGGGCATCAGATCCGATTTCCTGTTCGACACAATATCCTCCGCGAGCTCAACGCCCACGGTTCCGGCGCCGATGATGGCAATCTTCGTATTCTTTATTCCGTACCCGTTAACCGTTGTCTTGCCTCCGGAGAACACCTTCAGAAGTATTCCGAAGAATTTTCCCCTGCCCGATGCGGCTCCGCCGACCTTGTACGCGTATCTGTAGAACATACGCATCGAAAGCGACAAAAGCAGGTTGACGCACACAAGCGCGACCATTCTCGGGAACGATATCTGCTTGACAAGCGGCACAAGCCTGTTTATGAGAAAATACACGCAGAACGCCAGAGCATCCGACAGCACTAGCTTTATGAACACCTGTATTCCGCCGTATCTCCAGACCTGCCTGTAAATCCTGAACACGCATCTCGCGACAAACACCGATGCCGCAAACACCCCGAGATGCACAAGCCTCTCGGCCATCGTCAGCTTTTCGGGCCCCGTATAGACCACTATCATAATGGCCCACGATGCGGCCAGTATCAGCAAATCGTAAAGCAGAAGCAGCAGCGTATTCCGCCCCGGCTTCTTTGCGAATCTTTTATTATCACTCATGTCATATTCCTAAAAAATCAATTTCGGCAACTACACATAGTAATTATATCACATATTGTTCACATATGCAAGTGAAAGTTTGATGTCAAATCGCTATAGCATAAACTTACCGCAAAGTCAAGGTTTTTGCTATCAATAGCAGAAACTTCTGTTATTTCATTAGTTTTTGCTCTGTTTCCGTTATTTCATTTGTTCCTCATTGAATATGTCGCCTCAAACTGAACACTGTGGCCGCCGAGATTGAACACCTGCGTCGGCGAGAATGAACAGTTGCGTACTTCGTGTCTTTCATTCTTAACGAGCAATGAATTTGATATACCTAATTCGACTCGTTAGGGGATAGCCCCTAATACCCCCCGGTAAATTCAGAAAAGGCACTTGACAAATGACAAGTATTTGGGTATAATATTAGTAAAGATGAAAATACCAAAGGAGAAACTGCCATGCCAGAGATTACAAGATTTTACGGAATCGTTATTAAGATTTTCTTCCGAAACGAACACAATCCTCCCCATATCCATGCAATCTATGGTGAGCACAATGGTTTGATAGAAATATCGACATTAGAGATGATTGAAGGAGACTTGCCGGCGAAAGCGCTGGATTTGGTACGAGAATGGGCAAAACAATATCAGTCCCAACTTATGGCTATGTGGGAGCAGCAAAAACTGGAGAAACTTCCTCCGTTGAAATGAGGTGATTTCATGTATTCGATCAAAGTTAAGGAAGCAGTGCCATTAGATGACATGCAGGTACTTGTCTTTTTCGAAGACGGAAAAATCAAGAAGTTTGATGTGAAGCCAATCATAAAGGACTATCCTGAATTTGAAGACTTGAAGAATCCGGACTTGTTTAACTTACTTCGAGTTGAACCGGGCGGATATGGAATCAGTTGGAATGAAGATTTGGATTGTTCCGAAGTTGAACTTTATGAGAATGGCGTGGACATTCCGCTGAGTCTCTCGGATTTCTTTTCCTTCGTTCGTAATAATCTGATTACAACGAATGAGGCTACGGACATTCTCCAATGTTCAAGACAGAATATTGAAGACTTGATTCGCCGAGGAAAAGTTCATCCGGCAAAAGTTTTGGCAAACGGAAAACTGTTCTTGCGTTCTGAAATCGAACAAAGAAACTGGTAACTGAATTTAATATTTGCGAAAGAGCAAGGTGTTGAAAAATGCCTTGCTTTTTTATACCCAAAAGAAAGGAGCAAAGTAACCGCATATGCCAACGGAATAACATTGAAAAGTATTTTAAAGACCTGTTCTCATCTGCAGCTCCCGTTATGCCTTGGAATTTCTCTTCCGCTTCAGATAATACTTCTGAAGAATAATCCTCACAATCTTCGTTTTGTTTCAAGCACAGCCGCCTCCGGGCGGCTGTTTTTTCTCGTTACCGTGGGTTTATTTGGCGGTTACTAGGCAGTGATAATGCCTCCCGTTATCCCCGGGAGGCACTCACGGACCTGTTAAGTCCCCAAAAAGTTATTCAGACCTTCTCAAAAAACGTATCCGGTCTCTCCGGATTGAAGATCTCGTTGCACGTCATAACCGTGACAAGATCCTCTGTTTCAGACAGATTTATGATATTATGAGTCCATCCCGGAATCATATGAATCGCTTCAATCTTATCGCCAGTCACCTCAAACTCCACTGTTTCACCGGTGTTGATATTTCTCTCCTGAATGAGTCCGTGTCCGTGAACAACAATGAAAAGCTCCCACTTTGAGTTATGCCAATGCTGTCCCTTGGTAATTCCCGGACGGGAAATATTGATTGAAACCTGCCCGCAGTCCTCAGTGTGCACAAGCTCCGTAAACGAGCCTCTGTCGTCAACGTTCATCTTCAGAGCATACTTAATCTTCTCCGCCGGCAGATAGGAAAGATAAAGCGAATAAAGCTTCTTTGCAAAGCTTCCGGCAGGCATCTTGGGCATCATGAGCGTCTTGGGCTGAGCTCTGAACTGCTCAAGCAGGTCCGCAATCTCTCCGAGTGTAACCTTATGCGTTACGGGAACTACACGATATCTTCCCATTTCGGCGGGAACCGCGTTCACTCCGTCAAACTCGCAATGTACCTCTTTGCCCTCCAGAAGATCGAACATGCCCTCCACCAGATCGTCGATGTAGAGCAGCTCGAGTTCGCTCGAGCGATCGTTTATCGTATACTCCTCATCATTCGCGACGCAGTAGCAGAGCGTGGACACGAACGAATTGTATCTGGGTCTTGAGTGTCCCATAAGGTTCGGGAATCTGTAAACCGCAACCTTTGCCCCGGTCTCTTTCGCATAGTCAAAGAAGAGCTCTTCCCCTGCTTTTTTGCTTCTTCCGTACTCACCGTCAAACCGGCCGATGAGAGTCGCCTGAATGGACGATGAAAGCATGATGGGCGCCGTATTCTTATACTTTTTCAGAGTCTCAAGCAGCACCGATGCAAACCCGAAGTTGCCCTTCATAAACTCATCCTGATTCTGCGGACGGTTTACTCCTGCAAGATTGAATACATAATCCGCCTCTCTGCAATACCCGTCAAGCTTTGCTTCATCGCCGAGATCGTATTCAAATATTTCCTCAATCTTAATACCCGGTCTCGTTCTGTTTTTTCCGTCTCTAATATTTTTCAGGTTGTTGCACAGGGCGGTTCCCACCATTCCCTTTGCTCCCGTAACCAATATCTTCATACTTTCTTCTCCTTTTCGGGACTTCTCTTCTCATAAAAAGGCGGGCAACCGCGCAGTGAAAGCTGCCTGACTGCCCGTCTTTTTATTCACTTTGAGTCTTTTCTCCAGACCATTTTGTTTACTACATTGACGTATCCCTGAATGATTCTTACGACCTTCATGGACACCGTTTCATCCGTATAATCCGGACAGGGCTTGCCCAGGACGCCCTCTTGCTTCATTCTGATGGCCATTTCCGTGGCCTGGAGCAGTTCTGTAGTAGAAATACCTGCCAGTATGAAATCACCCGCCTCAAGCGCCTCAGGGCGCTCTGTGGACGTTCTGATGCACACAGCGGCAATCGGATGTCCGATAGAAAGATAGAACGAGCTTTCCTCCGGCAGAGTTCCGGAATCCGAAACAATAGCCAGCGCATTCATCTGGAGCTTGTTGTAATCATTGAATCCGAGAGGCTCATTTACACGTACCCTGGGATCAAGCATGAATCCTGTAGCTTCCAGCTTCTTTCTGGATCTCGGATGGCAGGAATACAGAATAGGCATATCGTACTTCTCTGCAAGAGCATTTATAGCCGTAAAGAGCGACTCGAAATTCTTGTCCGTATCAATATTCTCTTCTCTGTGAGCGGAGAGCAGAATATACTTATTCGGCTCAAGTCCCATGCGCTCAAGAACATTTGAAGCTTCAATCTTAGAAAGATTCATGCGAAGGACTTCAGCCATAGGCGAGCCGGTCTGATATGTTCTCTCCTTAGGCAGACCGGTATCCGCAAGGTACTTGCGGGCAAACTCGCTGTAGCAGAGATTGACGTCCGAGATAACGTCAACAATACGGCGGGTGGTCTCTTC
>JAKSPQ010000077.1 GCA_024404665.1 Clostridia bacterium | reverse complement strand
CCTCCATGACGGCCCCTGCGGCTTCAGCGTCCTTCTGAGGTATCTTTTCCGCCAGAGACACGCATTTATCAACGGCGTCCAGCGTGAGCTTTGCTATTTTTTCGCAGAATACTTCTCCGGTCAGCACCGATGATATCTTCCAGTCTGTTATGGCAATGTATTTTGCTATCATGTCGCCGAGTCCCGCAGCCTTGAGCTCCGTCGGAGCGGCAGCCAGTATATCGGTATCCGCGATGATGACCGCCGGCTGTTCAGCCTGCCAGGTCTCCTTATAGTTTCCGCGCATTATCGGAGACGTTCCCGAAGCAAAGCCGTCCATTGAGGGCGCCGTCGCGAATATGCAGAAGGGAAGTCCGCGTCGCGCGGCGGGAACGCGGCAGATGTCATTCAGGGAACCGGACCCCACGGAGATGACGGCATCGACATCGCCGCAGAGGGCTTCGATTTCCTCCACTCGCTCCGCAGTCGCATATTTCATATCGGGGTATATCAGTTTTTTGAGCTCAAAGCCCGAGCCTGCGAGAGCATCGGAGATTCCTGCAGAGGCAGCAAGGGTGTTGTCGTCGGCTACAAACAGCAGCCTGTCCCCGAAGCCTTCCTCACGGAGTATTCTTCCGGTCATCGGCGTGATTCCGCTGCCTATTTCCACGCGTCTGAGAGGGGCGTCGTGCTGAAGTCCGCACGGACAGTTTTTCAGACTTTTCTTTATCGATTCTATATTCATTTCCGTGCTCCAAAAAGCAAACAATATTACATTGTAAATTATATCATATTTGTTTTCTGTTTGCAAGAGTCATGCCGCATCGGTAGGAGAAATATTTGCGGCGCTGCAATCGGGCAGGGAGCTCCGATACACATGAAAACGGTGAAATCGGCAGAAGCAGTCCTGTTTTTAGGGCCCGTGTGCCTGATACGTGAACTGCTGAGTCCGAAAAACGCGGGGACGGGACTGTCGATGGGTTCGCTTTTTCGAGAAAAGAGAGCATAATAATATGTTTTTATTGCAAAAGAAGTTTTTATATGATATAATTCTATTATCGGAACAATAATTCCTGTCAGAAAACGGCGGAGGGCTATTTAATGCTGAGCATCCGCCCGTCCGGCGTCCCGACAGATGGAAAAATCACAATTTGACTGAAACGAAAGGAAAAAACATGAAAAATAGGTTTATTATCACTCTTTTAGCCGTTGTGCTTGTATTATCTACGCTGTTCATTTCCGGCTGTACCGGAAGCACCGTTGGTGACGACACGGAAGCAGATGACGCAACCTCCAAGGCCGACTCATCCTCGTCGACCGTGAAAAAGGCGGAGAAGCTTATCGCCGACGGCGACATCGAGGGTGCCTACAGCCTCCTTTCAGGTCTAAAGAACAATAAAAAGGCCGAAGAGATGCTTGAAAACTTCAGGTATGTCATTAAAAAAGCAGTATCCGCAAATTACGAATATACCGTCGGTTACGGGGACGGTTACAGAAGCGCCGAGGCAATCTGCGACGGTAAATACAGGATCTGTATTGAAATCAACGAAAAAGGCGCTTTGAAAAAAGAGATATTTGAAACCGTAGGGTATTCGCTTTCCGAGCTTACGATGAACGATGACGGAAATGTCATAGCGGCAAAGTATACCTATTCAAACGGCGAACAAGCGAATTACGAATACCAATACAATGAACGCGGAGACCAGATTTATCGCAAGTACGTCTCCGGAGATAACGCCGTAACCGAGGTAAACACTGAATATGGCTATTCATCCGACGGACATATTATGTGGAAGCTTATATTCCCGTCCGAAAAGCGCGACGATGCGGAAATTTATCTTTACATGTTTGATGGAGAAAACAATACAAAGGTAATTTCAAAAAAGACGTCCGGCGCGCTTTATGAAGAAAAAAATGAATTCGATGAAAAGGGTAATGTAGTTAAAATCGAAAAACTGAAAAACGGGGACATCACGAATACCGTAGGATACACCTATGATGCTGCCGGAAACATAATCAGAATTGAAAATAAGGGCACATCTTACTTATATATCACAACATACACTTACGATGACCGCGGAAATATGCTCTCTTTTGAAGCTGATTACGGCAACAATAATGTTTACAAGGTCGAGTTTGAATACGAAATGGTTTATTCAGAGACCGAGCTGTCCGATCTCACGTCCGTTTTGGCCGAGCTGATTATTGACTGAGAACGGACAGTCCGGGAAGCCCTGAGGTTTTTTCGGAGGACGAAATAAAGCAGGGATGTAAAAGGCTTTGTGCTTTTTACACCCCTGTTTTTTACATGCCGGTTATTTTATATATGCTGAACTGTTCGCAGCGTTCTATGGGCTTGTATTTATCCTCCGCATCGAAATTCTCTCCGTATGACGAGGAGGAATAAAGCTTTTCTGCCTTTCCTCTGATGCATTGGCGTGACAGCCATGAGCCGAACTCGGATATTTCGGTATCATCGCTGTAGATTACGTATATTTCGTCTTTCCTTGAAAGCCAGTAACGCATATCCTCCGTCCATTGATCCTTTGATACCTTAGGCCAGTCTGTGCACCATTTTGTGTAATAAAGCGGCTTTCGGGAGATAAGCGACGTGAGAGTGTGGGTTTCGTCGATATAAGCGGCAATGGACGTCATCGTGCCGCGGCGGGTGGCAAGAATTACGGCGTCACCCGGGATGTTCTTTTCGATGTATTCGGCCATCGGCTCGCTGCCGGAGTAGTAGCTTTCGGTATCCGCCCAGATTTTGTCGTGAAGATTCGTGAGATTCATGCCGAAGCTCCAGATAAAAACCGCGGATAACGCGAATGCTGTTTGTCTTATCCGGATTTCTGCGCTGTTTTGTTCCTTCGGGAAAAGCTCCTTCAGACGTTCGTCGCCGATCCAAAACATGATTAAGACGACCGGGATCACTTCGCAGACATGCAGAAGATTCGTCTCGGCGGCAACGGTGCTGTCGGTAGCCTTAGTCAGCAGAATGTACGTGGATACCGCGGTGAATATCGGTGCTATAAGATAGAAGGCGTAAAGCGATTTTTTAATAAACTCACCGTGTCCCTTAAGGGCTGTTTCGTAATTTGTCATTACGGTTACGGCGCATACGGCCACGAGAATAATCCCGAGAAAGATCGGAATCGGAGGCCAGCCGAATTTGGCAAAGGTAATGTCGAACTGTTTTTTGAGAGGGAGACAGAACAAAGCGGCGGGGATTAGCCCGATCAGCGGACAGATGATTTTAACCGCTCGGCTGTGACTGCTTTTCAGAATATCGGATAAATGAATACAGCCCAGAATCGCCGATGCCGGCCAGGCTATCAGGTGCGTGGATGCCATAAGTCCGATCATCAGTGATGTAACAGCGGGCCTTTCGGCTCTCTTTTTCCACGATGCGGCCGTGAGCATGCAAATCAGAAGCATGAGCGAATAGCATCTTCCGAATGAGGAATAATAGCTGAATTCGAGAAATGAGGTTATCGCGGTAACGGGCAGGGGCAGTGTGGATTTGAAAATATAGATTCCCATCGCGGCAGAGGTTAGGGAAAAACCGATGAATTTGACCCATTCGTATCTGAAGCCCAGAGCGGCGAACGGTTTAAGGAACAGGTGCCAAAGCCAGGGATGACCTTCCTCCCAGCAGAAAGAGATGATTTCCCTGACCGTGCTGTGTTTTGCGATCATCCATGACTGAGCTTCATCCCTGAAGGGCTCATGACAGAGGCATAGATAAAAATAGAATATGAACCAGACGGCAAAGACGGCCGCTCTGACTGAATAGTGAATGAGTTTTTCTTTTTGAATCCTTTTTTTCATGATTTTGAATATACTTCGGAGTCGGTGAAAGCGTATGATTGTGTGTGGCAGGGTGAAAAGGCCGTGTCGGGGCTGTTCGGCCGGTAAACACAACGGAGTCTGTCAGATATCTTTAAAAAGACGGATGTTATCGGCGGAGATCGGAAGTTCTCCCGCCTGCTCTTTCTTTACGGTTTCGACAATCCTGTCGTTATAGGGGGTGGGAACACCTGTTTTTCTGCCCCATTCGCAGACTACGCCGTTGATTGCATCGATTTCGCAGGGCTTGCCCTTTTTGAGGTCCTGCAGCATTGAAGGCTCAATAAGACGGTGCTTCTTCATCGCTATGGGAACGAGAATTTCCGAGATTTTTCGCTTGAAGCCGTTTTTGTAATAGAAGAGCTTCTCGATGTTTTTTCCCTGAACAGGCGCGAATGTCACGCCGGCGGCTCTGCCTACATCTATGCACTCTTTAATGCAGCGGACCGCTGTTTTTTTGGAGAGCTTTCCGGCGGCAACATCGCCGAAGGTACCGCCGATGACGGTTCCGAGGCCTGAGAAGGTCGCGTTTATCAGCAGCTTTGACCATCTGACGCCCATTATGTTGTCCTCGATGTCGACGGGGCACATTTTTTCAAGCAGCTCTTTGACTTTTTTCAGTGTATCCGACGGTATTCCGTCCATTCCTCCCATGTGGAATGAGAGCGAGGACGGATCGCTTGTCAGTGTGCACACACCGGGGGCGGACAGTGTTGCTCCCCATTCCACAACGCAGCCTATCGTGCGTTCCGGACCTACGATTTCCGAGATTCCGGGCTCTGGAATACCGTTCTGAAGGGTGACGATGACGCCTTCGTCCGACAGCATGGGCTTCAGAAATTCCACGACCTCTCTGTTGTGAAGCTGCTTGGTCATGAGAAAGACGACGTCGTACGGGCCCTTCATCTCTTCGGGATAAACGGCCTTGACGGGGACCGTGAAGCTCATTGTTCCGGTGATTTGCGCACCGTGAGCTCTAAGTGCCTCAATGTGCGCTTTGTTGCGGTTAACGAGTTCAACATCGACACCGTTGCGTGTCATGAATGCTCCGAGTACCGTTCCGAGAGAACCGGCACCGTAAATTGCGTATTTCATTCTTTTCCTCCGTTGCCACTCTTGGCGGCAGGGTGTTTTTTCATCGATGATACGATTGGCTTTATATAGCATGCCGTCAGGCAGAAGAGCGCAAGCAGCGCATAGCGAATCATGTAGACCAGCCAACCGCGGTTTTTGTTGAGATAAGGCAGGCCATCCATCGGCGGCTTTACTACATACATGAAGTTTATGTTGCCCGAATAATCGTTTACCCAGCTGTTCAGATATATCGCAAAGAAGAACAGACCGAACATCATTATGCACGTGTGAAAATAATCGCCGATGTCGAATCTGATTTCATCGGTTATATAAAGATATACGGCGTAAACGAAGATTGAGGAGTGATACAGGAAATACTGAACCGTAATGACCGGCATATTCAGAGACGATGATGTCGGAAGCAGCAGCGCCGCAAATCCGCCGATGAGGCAGGTCGGAAGCATAAAGGAGTACAGCAGACGTTTGAGTCCGCTGTTTTTACTGAGAACCAGGATGATCATCAGTATTATCTGCATTGAGCAAAGATGGAACGGAAGGTCG
Source organism: Clostridia bacterium (assembly GCA_024404665.1). GTDB lineage: Bacteria > Bacillota > Clostridia > Oscillospirales > CAG-272 > CAG-390. The sequence continues at coordinate 5,665 of JAKSPQ010000077.1, read as the reverse complement.
GTTTTGGGAAGATATCCTCCGTATTTTTCTTCATTGGCAACGATGTAGGAACAAACCTTCATTGTTTCGGAAAAGATTCCTACGGTAAGCAGAACTTTCAGAACGATGTTCAGGGACGGCTTCTTCTTTATCAGAATGAAAAGCATACCCGCAATATAGGCTGCGCATATAGCCAGTATAATCAGATGTTTTGTACCGAACATGACAGTGCTCTCTTTTGCATAATAAAATTAACTGAAAAAACATAAGGCTTCTGTTTCCTCAACCGATACTATTATAATCATTATTATCCGAAAAGTCAAGAATTGAATTATGCGGCAGTCGGAAACAGACGGGTATCCGCTTGAGGTTATATGATGAATTCAGATTGATAATAATTATGCCGGTATCACTGTTTAACACATGCGCTTTCTTTTACAAAACATAGGCGTTATGTACCAAGAGGGCTTTGCCGTGAGATTGTTTGGCGAAAATATAAGAATCTCACAAAAATTGTTGATAAATCAATAAACAGTATATAATAAGAGCAAAAAGCGCACGGCCGTATCGTCTGCAACTCCGGTCATGCGCACTGTGAAATGAAGATGAGATAATGCCTCCCGCTGGGGAAGGAGTTCTCGTTCATGATATGCGCAAAACCGGTAGTATAGACCTGTTTGGGCTTTTTCATCGCTTGGGTCACTCCTTTCCTAATGATTTGTCGGATCAATTGTTCAACCATCCATCTTAATTGTATCAAAAAACTCAAGTGATGTCAAGCAGTTTATTTCTGCTTTCTTCACATTTTGGCTCATTTCACAGATTCATACCGGACTTTTTGTTCAATTCGTTCAAAACAAGGACAACCTCCGCCGCTGCTCTTCAATCTATCCTCCCCGCGAACCTGTAGAAAATGACCACGTTCTGAACAGCTTCGCCGTCGATCTCTTCCTTTTCGCATATGACGATCCGGTCTATCAGTTCGTTGAGTATCGGCGCCGTAAGTTCGGTGATGTCGGCGTATTTGCGTATGATTTCGAATAACCGGTCGGCGTTTATCTTCTTTTCGGATAAGGTGTTGAGTTGCCGTTCGACCGACTCTTTTTCCTCTGTTTTTTTTCTTCAGTTCGCTCTCGTAAGACTCAATGAAAGAACGGTATCTGTCACAGGTTATTCTACCGAGAGCATAGTCAGCCCTCTTGAAAAGGTGAGCTGAAAGAAAAAATGAGGCAGGAGATTTTAAAATGCAGACACTTCAGATACTGCAGACCCTGAAAACAAAACGCAGGCGGAAGCTTTAAGCCCCCGCCTGGATATCGGTGGAGATGGTGGGATTCGAACCCATGACCTAGGGTTGTTTTTAAGGATTCAAATCAATCGGGTCATTCACAAGAAGGGAAATAAATCACTCTATGTATACTATCAGGTAAACCGGCGGCTCGTCCACCCCTTCCTCATGCGCCTCTGCGCCCTTGTCTGTCATAATCTTCGCCGCCTCGTCTTTCCATGTCAGATCATACTCCAATTGAGGAGTCACGTAATAGGCGATCACGGGTTTGCCGTCATCATCTGAAGTAATACAGCGATGTTTAACTTTCATCCCTGTATATCTGACGTCAAGAAGTTTCGTTTCATCGTCTACGTGATAATCCCTGTATTCTTTTTTTATCTGCTCCTCAACTTTCGCGTCAAATTCTTCGACGTTCAGTTCGTTAAAGCTGCATGCATTTATTGTGTCAGGTTCCGGGAATGCTTTGGCCTGTAAAACAACGCCTCCTTTTGTGAATTGAACCCACGATCCGTCCGCAAACTCGACGTCACCTGTTTTATTGTAAAACCATATGCATTTTTGTTCGAAAGGACCATTTGAAATGGATTCAACCCTTGTTTCTTTATAATAGTCGACGTCCGTAAACCTCGCGAGTTCTTCAACCGCCTTCGCTGTCAGTTCTTCGTCTGACATTGTAGTATCATAACCGGGATACGCTCCGATATAATATTTTTCATATCCGATTATTCTCTCGGTTTCTCTGTCAAGCAGGAAGCAATAAACGAATTCACTTTGATCATTTTTTTCACAGCGATAAAAGTCATAACAGATTTTTCGATATTTATAATTATTGGAACTGACGTAATCGGCAACGTATGATTCTCCGTTGAATTTTATTGTTTTTTTTTCCGCAACTTCATCGTCTTTTTTATAGTAGCTGCTTAACGCGTTCGGCAGAGTCGCTTCCTGTGTGTTCAACGGATATCCCAATACCAAAAGACGACAATCGCTTGACGAACTGTAAGAAATAACTGTCCCGGGATGCGGCTCTGTTTTTTTCTCTTCTGTATTGCCTGTTCCGTACAGTCTCGAACACGAACCCAATAAAAGCAAGAAAACAAGAATTGTACTTAATATCAAACGTCTTTTCATTGTTAACATCTCCTTTTCAATTGTACATATACAGTATATTACTTCTGGAAACACTTTGACCGGCATAAATCGAGTCCATATTATTTAATACCTGACAGATTGTTGAATAATCAATCTGTCCTTGCGCAACCAATCTTGTGAAAAAATCGTCCAACCAGTCATTAGCTTCGCCGCAATAGATTGTGGTTTTGAAACCAATAACATTTTTGGCGCCTTCTTTATACGTCGCAACGACAAGATTGTTTGCAGTTTTCCCTCCTGAACCGCATAGACAACAGCAATACACAACAAGCTCGGAATCCGAGAATATGCGCATTCCACCGATGGAAACGTCTGATATAGCCATAGTCGGCGAATACATATTATCATCGCCGAAATAAATGCTGTTTTGTGTTCCGTGGCCTCTGAATACAAAAACATCAGAATTGCAAATATACCCTTTACAGTAAACTCCATCGCTTACACTTGTATAAGTGGATATCGATGAAGTGCTTCCGTATATTGCCTGAATATCAGAGGATATCTGGCTGAAATATGAGTGATGATCATGAGTCCCCCCCTGGTTCGAAGGAATTCCGACCAAGGAGGCGTTTTGCCGGTATCTGTCAACTATCGATATGTCTGCCGCCCCTGTGATTGAAGAATCTACCGTACTTGTTACTCCGATGACCATTTTTCCTTCTGACAAACCAGTTACCATTCCGTTGGTAGTAACACTACCTGTCAGAAATCCTGAATAATAAGTTGCAGACTGATTCAATGAATTTGGAGAAAAAACTCCTGCGGTCAATTGCGAACTTGTTCCGGCCTTAACCGCCGAGTTGCCGTATACTATTATTCCCTTTAACGAGTTAACTTCTGTATCCGTTAATTGAATGAAACCCCATCTCTCAAACGGCGATCCTGTATATCCGTTTGAGATATAAACGTTTCCTGTTGACGAATCAAGTGCAAGTGTTCTTGAATCAAGCCCGTTGTTTTGCACTATATATCCGCCTCCACTTGATGAAGCCGTGATCTTCCATCTTGTACTGTCAAGGGAGAAAGAGTAATCGATTCCAATACCGTACACATCGGCATTGGAAGAGGTGTAATCAAGAGCCAGATTTGGTTTGTGGACCGGTCTCAACGTGTATGTGTTATTTGAAAGGTGGGTCAAAATCCACAAGGCATTCTTTTCTGTTATGTTATCATAATCATATAATAAGTCATAAGAGCATGACACGTTAGTCATATTTGCAATTCCGTATCGATCAACCTTCATACTGCTTAATGAACTCCAGTTAAAAACCCTGTAGACTCCTTCCGAAATGGGAATGACCGTCACCGCACACGAGGCAGATGAACCGGAACACTGGACGGTTATAGTTGCTGAACCCAGCCCGGTTCCGGTCACGGTTCCGTCCTGAGACACGGACGCGATGGTATCATCGGATGAGTACCATATTACCGAAAGATTTGAAGGATATACTGCAACTGTGAGTTGAATAGACTTGCCTATTCCAACGGTCGCAGAGTATTGATTAAGCGAAACAGCTTCATATGTAATTGTAAGAGACGGCTTATTTGTTGCCCGGTCGTATGATCCGAAGCAGACATACTGTGTGCTTGTTGACTGTTCGTAAGAGTCCGTTGCCTTGAATACTATCGCCTGATCGGTTTTGGCGAGCGTTCCCGCGTTCCGTCCCTGCGCCCAGCTCTGTACGACAGGAAGTATGTTGAATTCATACCAGAACTGGTTCGAATTATTGTATCCGTTATTGTAACTTACGTAATTCGTTGACCTATACACGTTGCTGCTTTCATAATACTGCATGGTATTATATACAGCGCTCCAGGTCATGTTGGCAGTCGTGAAAGGACCTGTCGGCAATGTGCCGCCGTATCCATAGCAGTCAACCTGGAGGGTGAATCCATAACACATCAAGTCGCGGACCTTTACCGTTGCCGATGTAATGTTACCTGGAATGATCCCGTATAGTTCAAGTTCCGGGAACCGCATTACCGATCGCATAGCTCCGTAATCCGCTCCCGCCTTGCCGACATAAAGAGTTCCGCTGGTCGGAGGATCGGCCGCCTGATTCTGGTTAACGGTTATGTCTTCTATGTCGTTCCAGGTCGAGTTGTTATTGGCGTCGTACGCCACGGTTATCGTAGGATCGATATAAATTGGGTAAAGGGTATTCGGATCAGAAAGATATTCGGTCGAAAGACTGACCCGTAGAATATATTCACCGCCTTCCGCTACAGTCTCGTACGATATATCTCCCAAGGTGTTGTTTCTGTTGTCGGAGGAAAAGACGATTATATCGCTAATCCTTGCAACTGTTTTCCCATCGGTGTTCTTCAATTCAAGCCCGGCGCCGCGGGATGGGTCACCTTCGGAAGCGGCAAGAAGCAGTCCGTCCGTCTCAAGCCGGAAGAGAAAATCCGTCTGACCGGTATACTCCGAAACAACTATGTTTTCCTTGTATTCGGAATAGGTGATGCTGTATTCGTAGCTTGTTTTCGGGTCAGTGCGGTAGACTATCGCATCCGTATCCGAAAGAAGTGCCGACTCGGTTTTGACCGCCGTTCCGTTTTTGGTAACAGGCGTTGCCGTTATTACATGCTCTCCGGTGTTAAGGGTTATGCCGGCCTCTGCCTTTTCCGGGAAGGAAATGCTGAGACTGTGGTCACCAGTACGAAATCCTGCTCCGTCTCTGACCGGTGTCAGTGAAATATCTTTTACAGAACCGTCCTTAGTTATGTACCTGACAGGTTCTCCGTAAACCTCGAGCGTCTTTGTTCCGTCGCCGTTGTCGGTCGTTTTCGTGTACAGAGATTCGCGATGAATCTGAGTCGGTTCGGTATTCTCCGGATCTGAGAGATTGTTTTGTTTCAGTTTGCGTATTTCCTCATATTCATCTTCCATATAAGGAGAGGATAAATCCGTTGTTATGCCGTTGTCTGATCCGGCGGTAACCGGCATAAGTCCGACAGTCATTGTAGAAATGACCATCAGAATCGCGAGAAGTAGTGAGACTTTTCGTCTAATCATGAGCGGTTTCCTCGTTTCTTTAATTTTGGTCAAGCGATTATCGGGTTTGTGCAGTTATGTGATGGCTGCAATACGTCTTCTTCTTTCCTCCTTCACTTAGTAAGACGCATAAAAAAGGCAAAAGGTTCATTTTTGAACTTTTTTTATTCTACTGATAAACCAAAAAATCGCGCACGGCCGTATCGTCTGCAACTCCGGTCATGCGCACTGTGAAATGAAGATGA